>NZ_JBFRTU010000070.1:0-56410 GCF_041474275.1 Vibrio sp. 10N.222.52.B7
CCATTGAAGTTTTCATTTGGCGCAAAGGTGTACGTACCGTTGCCATTGTCAGTAAGGATACCGTCGCCACCATCGTAGGTCACACCTTCAACCGTTAGGTTATCACCTTCAATGTCTGTCGCACCAGAAAGGAGGTCAGCGTCGGTGAATACAAGAGTTCCGTCTTCCTCGATTTCAAACGTTTTATCTTCAGGAACAGGCGCGTCATTAATCGGGCGTACCGTTAAATCAATTGCGCTGCTAATCGTTTCTTGGCCGTCACTGATGTCGAAAGTAAGGTCAAGTTCACCATTAAAATCAGCTGAAGGAACAACGGTGAAAGTACCATCACCATTGTCTTGAACTGTTGCATCATCACCAACTTGAACGTTAGAAGCAACAAGCTCGTCCCCATCTACATCACTTGCGTATTCGAGTAATTGTTCTTGAGTGAATGTTATGGAGCCATCTTCATCCATGATGTAAGCCAGATCTTGTTCAGCTTCTGGCGCATCATTTTCACTTTCCACTTTGATTTTAAACGTTTCGCTTACCGTTTCAGAATCAAAGTCATCCTCTACTTCGCTAATGGTCTCTTCGTCAGAAGCTTGAACATCAACTGCAAACGTCTCTTCTACTGTTTGTGAATCTAGCTCATCACCAACTTGTTGGTCACCCGACTCTGAAGATGTCGCACTCGGCGCTGCTGAAGTACGCGCAGCTTGGCCTTGTTCTTCATTACCTTCAGCGTCTACACCACCTGTCGCAGCCTCTGCGATATCACCACCTACAGCTTGTGCGCCCGCTCCAGCACCGCCACCACTGCCAGCAGCGTTATCCGAGCCAGCTTCAGAAGCGGCTCCACCAACTACATTGGATTGTGCAGCGTCTGAATCTCCATCACTTTCTGGCGTCTCTTCTTGCACAGCCGCACCAGAAGCAGAGGCATCTTCAGCATTACCTGCACCACTCGGATTTTCGTCTAAAGCCTGGTTAACTTCGTCTGCCGCATCCGCATTTTCAGCACCCGTCGCTATTGTCGACGCAATCGTGTTTTGTTGATTTTGTTGATTCTGCTGTTGGGAGGGCGTACCCGCGTCGTTCGTGTCCGTTTGTTCTACCGCGTCATTTAGATCTTCATTTTGGTTGTTTTGGTTATTTTCACCTGCCATTACAGCCTCCGTTGCTACTAGCTAACTGATCGTATTTATAGAGGCATTAAAGGACATCATTTTGAAAAACCAATTTTTTATACAACATTTTTCATAATTTCTTTTTAAAGAGAAAGAATCAAAAAAAATTTGAAAACTGCCTTTAAAGATCCTTAGTTATTGTGATTAAAGCAATTAAGGCAGTGGAGCGATGATAGACATGACGAATTTGTTGCGCTCGGTCGACAACAACCACAAAGGGCTGCAATTGCTATTAGGCGACTTTTACAATGACTTTTCTGACGCAGCCCTAAATATAGAAGCGCTTCATAACGGTAATCATTTTGATGAACTCAATAGTTACTCAAAACGATTGAAGACCATCTTAACGTTGCTTTGCGACCAAGACCTTCCGCCAAAAATGGCCAAATTGGAACACTTGAGTAGACACGAGTTTCCTGCGCCGGAAGATCTAATAGAGGATGTAAAAACTGAATTGCACAACGTCAATCGACAAATCAACCACTTGTTGGATATTAAGGAAGTAATAGATGGCAAGTAACCGAGGTCAGTCATGAGCAATAACCAAATAGAACATCACCTCAGAAAAGCACTTGTTTCCAATAACGAGGCTTCTAAGGTCACAGCTGATGACACTATTGTGCTTGCTAGTGCCATGACCAGCGTTCACAAAACGTTGCTCATTATATTCTTGCTCGCTTTGGTCGCTATCGCCGTGGCGTCACAAGCACGTATTGACATTGTTGTTTCTGTACGTGGAGAACTGCTATTGGAATCGGATGTTGAGAAAGTTCAACATTTAGAAGGCGGGATATTAGAAGAATTGTTAGTCAGAAAAGGGGAAGTCGTTTATGAGGGCCAACCTATCGCTCGAATACGCTCACTTGACCGTAACACTCAACTTGATACCGTCAATACTGAAATTATTCAGATAGAGCTCGATAAGATTCGTTATGAAAGCTTACGCGACATGATAGAGCCTAACTTCGATGCTTTCATTGAGAAATACCCTGAGCAAGTTCAGGTCAACATGAATACCTGGAGACAAGAATTCTCTAAAAACCGTTCAAATGAAGAACTCATTACACACGATATTAAGCACAAGAACTCGTTGATCAGTTCAATGTTAAAGCGTCGCAAAAGTTCAGAGAATCAACTCTCTCTGATACGTAAGCAGCTCAACATCAAAAACACCCTCTATAAAGAAGAGATGGCGTCTTATGTCGACGTTCTTAACATGAAAGTACAAGAGTCGAATATGGTGCGTGAGATTGAGAACCTTGACGAATCTGTGATGAATGAGCGTTTCCAACTCGACAAACTGGAAAAGCAACACCGTGACTTGGTTGAGAATCGAAACTCTGAGTACCAAGCACAAATCATTCAAGCGAACAAAGACCTCAAGCTAAAGCGAATCTTACAACCGCAGCATTCCGACAAGGTTGATCGCCTAGTCGTCTACTCGCCAGTCGATGGTGTGGTCGATAAACTTCACTTCAATTTCCGTTCTGCTGTGATTCCGCCAGGAGAAAGTATCGCCGATATTGCCCCAATAAATAATTCGTTACACGGTGAAGCGAAGATCCCACGTAAAGACATGGGATTTGTCGAAATTGGTCAGGCAGTGAAAGTAAAAATGGATACCTATAACTTTGCAAAATACGGGTTTGTTGAGGGAACCATCGCCTCAATCAGCCGTTCATCATACGAAGAAGAAGACGCTGAATTCTATTTAGCTGAGATTGAAATTGACCGAAACTTTCTTGAACGAGGAGGCACTCAATACAAGTTATCACCTTACATGGAGTTTACCGCTGATGTGAAAACAGGCTCGCGTCGCGTGATCGAATACGCTGCGAAACCGGTGATGTCAGCCATCGAGGATGCTTTCGATGAGAGATAATCAATGAGCGGTAAACCTTCGTACAATATTTCCATACCCGCCCTACGTCTAAGCATACTATTTAGCGTGGTATTGGCTGCGCTCGCTTTCTATTTATACTTTTCTTGGTCAAAAATAGATTCAGTCGCACAAGTGCAAAGCGCCCCACTGCTCATACAAGCCCAGAAGCTTAATCAGACCATAGAACAAGATATTCAAACTCTGCAACAGTGTTTAAGTACCAACACTTGCGGCACTAACGAATTCAACCTGGTTAACTTGAAGCTTGAAATTGATGAATTTCGCTCTTTAGCCTCGTTGAACAAAACCGAGTTCAGCTTGGTTGGGGCAACTGAATACACACAACTGGAATTGGCGATTAATCGTTTCTCCGATAGCGCAAAAACACGTAACGACGTATTAGGCTTGTACCTTTCATTGACCAATAACTATCTGCAGATGGACGACAACTATCGCACCATGTTTAACAACCATGCAAATGACTTAATGTCAGAAAAAAACGAGTTCTTTATCTGGTTGTTTATGGTGGTCGTGATATTGGCTGTGATTACGATTCTATCCAACTCAGTTGCTATGTTGAAGCTAAAGAAATCCAGTTCTAACGAACGCGAAATCGACTATGAATTCGATGCCCTGTATCAAGAGCTGAAGCAGCTAGATTTACAACGTCTTGAAGAGCTTCTTAATGAAGTTAGCATCAACCCCAAGCAGCGTCAGATTTACTCTCATCTCAAACTTATTTTCAGTAAATTAGAAGACCAAAAGCGCAATAACGATCTCTACAAACAGTTGTATGCGCTGATCGGTTATGAGATTCGCGGAATTACAAACACCATCAACGGTGGTGTCCAATATCTGGTTCAAGAAACCGATGAAAACGGCGTGTTGATGGCGAACGATATTACCTCTGCGTGTAGCACACTATCTGAGTTAGCAGAAAACTATAATCGCTTGATATCACAGGGTACGGAAAGCAAGTCGAAAGAGTTCTCTTTACTGAGCGTGTTATCTGAATTAATGATTCATATCAGTGCCAAAGTACAACGTAATGAAAGCCAACTTGACTGTTTTATCTCTGACAACTTACCGAATCGTGTTGCAGGCCAATCCACCAGCTTATTCTGGATACTGTTCCTTCAACTTTCTAACGCTATTCAACTCAAATCAAATAAGAAACTGTTTGTAACGATTGAATCGGGTGCGGCTTCAGACATGGAAAATACCCGTGTCACCATCAACCTCAACTTCTTATCAACACTGGATGTTTCTGTTGCCAAGCTCAACAAACTCCATTGGAGCGCACACAAAGACCATACAGCCAGCACAGATGACTTAGCGAAAAGCGTTCTGAAGGATTACGGATATTACGAGAGCCACTGGTTCCAGTCAGGGGCTCAGGAACGTTTTCAGATCGAGCTTGATCTTAAGGCTAAGAACTTCCACACAGAGAAAACTCGCTTTGATGGCAAGCGTTTACTCTTGTGTGCTAATACTCAAGTTCGCATCGATGTGATGAAGAAAATGCTCAGTAACTTGGGGCTTGATATCACCGAGATTCGCACTGCAAATGAGCTTTTCTCAGCGGCGAAAACGTTCGGTGATTACGATGCGATTATGCTCACCGATACCTTTGAACCCAACAAACTGCCCTCACTAAGTAAGACTGTGAAATCTCAGCTTAAGAACCACCCAAATACCAAGTTACTGTTGTCAGTGACCAACACTCAGCAAGCACAAGAGTGTCATAGCTTCGTCGACAAAATCATCAACGCCCCTGCTATCCCTTATGAGTTCATTCCAAACCTACTCACCATTATGGAAGCGGAAGCATCGGAAGAACAGATGGAGAACAGCTCATTCCTGATCGTAGAGGATGACCGAGTTCAGCAGATTTTACTGAAACGAATCTTGACCAAGCAAGAATACGAACCCGACATGGTTGGCGATGGCGCCGATGCTGTGAAGCACTTCATGAATAAGCGCTCTGACATCATCTTCATGGATTGCATCATGCCGGGGATGGGCGGCATCGAAGCAACAAAACGTATTCGCCAATTCGAACAACAAAACGAGAAAAACCCTTGTACCATCATAGGTGCAACCGCATTGACCAGCAGTAACGAACACCAGGCTTGTATTGAGGCCGGAATGGATTACGTGATCAGCAAACCTTATAAAAGCGACCAAATCATCAAGGTGATCAACAAGTATGTGGCGGTACAAAAACTTAACTAGCAGCATCATGGCTGCGCTTGTATTAAGCACGACACCTTCAGCATCGGCGACTACCCTGCTTGAAGCGGTAGAGCTCGGCCTGCAAAACAGCCTGTCTCTTCGCGCTAGTGATAAGGGCGTGGAAGAAAACGAGTACAACATTGGTATCAGTCGCTCTAAGTTTCTGCCTTCACTCAATGGTGCTGCCGATACCACATGGAACGAGAATGAAACCTTGCTATCGAGCGTACCCGATGAAACCTCTAGCTATAACTCAAACAGCTACAGCCTTTCGTTATCGCAATCCATATTCAACCTTGGTGACATTTTCAAATATGGGACAGCAAAGCTCGACTTCAATATCGAAGAGATTAAACACGAGAACAAAATCCAAAGCACTATTTCAGAAATCGGCTCTCAATACTTTGAGTATTTGAAAAACAACGCACAAATTAAAGCGACCAAGGTAGAGCTCAAATCGTCTGAAACGCGTGAACATCAAATGCGACGTAATGTAGAGCTAGGTAACACCGCAGCCAGTGAGCTGTACGAAGTAATTGCTCAGAAAGAAGGTGTGTCGAACCGATTAAGAACCTTGCAAAAAGATCGACGTGTCATTCTCAACGGGCTCTCTATTCAAGTTCAATACCCTATCACTCCGTCGCAAGACATATACGAAAGCGTACCGCTAAAAGAGATAAACGAAACCGAGCAACGGAAGATCATGGATCAGGCGTTAAAGCTGAATAACGACTTGTTGGTGGCAAAGAAAAACGTAGAGAGAAGCCGCAGAAGCTTAAAAGAGAGCGGTTCGAACTTCTTACCGACCGTGTCGCTTTCTGCCAGCTATCGACATGATGACACCAATAACTACAGCACGGCGAGTGATCCAACCCAAACTGGCGAAAGTAACTCAACCAGTGTTGGCTTAAACCTCGCCGTGCCTATCTTGTCAGGTGGCTCTGATTACTACGGCTATCAAAAATCATCGACGGCGATTGAACGTACTGAGCTGCTTTACCAAGATTCGCTTTACACCACACGTAACAGTGTGAATACCTCCGTGCTCAACATTAACGATTTCTCGCAGTCTATAAGCAGTTACGAAAACATCATTCGCGCCAACTACGCGTCTTATAAAGGGATCCAAAGAGCCTACCAATTGGGCACGCGTACTATCACCGACTTGCTGGCGGCGGAAAGTAAACTATTCAGCGCCTTAAGAGACTACGAAAGCGCACGATACGACTACATCATCGAGACCATCAAGCTTGAGCAAATTAAGGGAATACTCTCAATTCAATCTATCGAAAGCGTGATGCAATTAATGAGCGATATTGAGGGACGAGACAATCAAGATTTGGTGCCTAAACATCTTCTCTCAACGGAGTCGTTGAGGAAAGGAGGTCGCAATGCAAACTGAGCAGTTTTCGCAAAAGATCAACATGGCAGATAAGTGTTATCTGACTTTCTCAACGATAATATCGACCCTGTTTGGTTTGGTACTGCCCTTCTCCATTCTGATCATTTTTGACCGAGTGTTACCCAACCAAGCACAAGATACTCTGTTCTTATTGTTCGCGATTATCTTGATTTCTATCTTCCTCGACTATCACTTAAAAAATCAGGAAGAGAAGATTTCCTCTGTCATCATGAGGCAGTTTGAGACCAACTTAACCAATAAGGTATTTCAATCCATCTGTTTGGCGGAAATCTCTAAGTTCCGACGTTTGGAGCCAGGCGAATACCTAGAACGAATCTCAACCATTCCTGAATTGAAAACCTTCTTTGGTGGCGAATCGGTTCGAGCGCTTATCAACCTTGCCGTCAGCGTGATCACTATCCTCATCATAGGACTCATCAACATATGGGCTGGCATTACCCTTCTGATTGCCTCTGTCATCTTGGCTATTTTTGCGTGGAGCCTTTCCAAACAAAAGATTGGTAGTTTGCAGAATAAGTCAGACATCGAAGGGTTAACTACCTCCAAAATCATTGAGATCATCTCTAGCCCGCTTGATATCAAAGCTCGAAATATGGAATACCGCGTTGAAAGCCTGATGACACAAATGGTCGAAGAGCGTGAAGTGGAGAACATCAAATATGAGCAAATCGAGTCGAACTTTGGCTTGATTTTGGCGCTCATCCAACAGCTATCCATTGCTTGCGTTGTTGTGGTCTTGGCGACTGCCGTAATCAATATGGAATCGAGTCAAGGCATCATGGCCGCGATCATCATGCTAACCAACCGTTACTTTGCGCCATATCAACAGGTAATGAGAACCGCGAGCCGCTGGGAGTTAAACAAACTCCATATCCAACGTATCGCTGACCTCCTTGAATTGGCCGCCTCTGTTGAACACCAACATGAAACAACAGAAGTTGAACGTATTTCGGTTAAGTATTCTGAAAAGCAGCGTATCGAGTTCGAACTCGGACAAGCCTATTTGCTGACAGGGAAAAGTGGTTCAGGTAAGACCCACCTCGCTAACTGTATTACGCGTCAGAACAGTGATAGCAAACTCGATATCATGATTAACGACACGCCTTTGGATGACGTCAATTACAACGTTTGGCGTAACAGTGTTCTGATGGTTGATAAGACCAGTTCGTTCGTAGAAGGGACGATTATCGATAACCTGACCTGTTTCCGACCAAGCTTGAATAACACGGCGTTTGCACTGTGTGAAACCATGAACATCAAAGCGCAAATTGATGGGCTTCCTGCCGGGTTTTATACAGAACTCAAAGGCCATATGCGTAACCCATTCTCTCGCCAAGTTGGCTACGCCTTATTATTAGTTCGTGCCCTGCTCGCCAGTAAGCGTGTATTGATATTCGATGACATCGACTGTGTGTTTGATGAGGAATTTGCGAGAGTCGTTCTCACCAGTACGGCTTATCGCGCCAATGACAAAATATTGATCATCGCCAGCAATAAAATGGACAAACTTAATCACCGCCTCAAACGCGTAAAACTTACCGGAGGTGACCAATGAGTATCCTAGTTGACTTCAATAATGTGCCGCAACGTGTCTTGGATTTTGAATCTAGTGGATACGACGAACGTTACAGTCAATCGCCACTTATTCGTGGTTTGGCCTACACCCTGATAGCACTCGAATGGGAAGGCACACCCGCAATACTCAGCGATGCTTTTATTCCAAAACCCAAAGATGGCGACAGCTTTACAGCAACCATAGAGCGCCTTGGATATCGCTGTGATGTTACTAAACTAAAGACACTCGAGAATATCGATAAGCACCCACACCCATGCTTTATTGAAATAGAGAATCTAAGTGCGATTTTCTTAGGCACCAAAGATGGAAAGTTGCTGCTGTTTGATTACACGAACAACAACACCATTGAATACCCAATGTGTAAAAAGCCCTGCTTGCTGATTGCGATTAGCGAATATTCTCGTCTGTTCCGCGAACCACCTCCGGAATCGCAAGACAGAAGTAATTGGATTAAATACGCTTTCTATCGTTATAACAATGAACTTAAAAGCCTGATCATTCTCAGCTTCGTCATCAGTATTCTCGGTGCATTGCAGCCATTCTTTATTATGAGTGTATATAACTTCGCACTGACTTCGAGCTCCGAAGCCACACTCTATTGGCTAACCTTATTCGCCATTATTGTCGGCTTCTCTGAATACTTTTTTAAGAAAATGCGGGTCAACATTATTGCGACCTCCGGTAAAGACCTCGCCGTGCACATCTCGCAAGCCGTTATATCTAAATTGCTTTGGCTACCTTATGCGATGACATCTACAGCTGGGGTCTCTTCTCAGTTAGCGCGTTTGAAAGATATCGATACCTTCCGACGCTTGGTGACCGCAGAATCAACGCTTAGCTATTTTGATATGCCGTTTGTGATTGTATTTATCATCGCCATTGCTCTGATGTCTGGTACAGCGGCATTGGTGGTGATGGGCGGCTTAATACTGATGTTAGTGTTCTGTATTTACTCGCGCTATATCTACTCGCAAGCCACATCCAAAAGTTCGCGTGCCAATGCGATGGTTTCGTATCAATGGAATGAAATTCTTCGTGGTATCAAGACTATCCAAGGCCTGCCTTTACTTCGTGTCGTTCAATCTCGATTCAGCGCATCGCATATGCAAAGCACCAGCGATGCAGAGAACGTTGCCGTGACTAACAGTAAGATTCAGGCCGCTGGTGGCAGTTTGATTCAAGTGATTGGTACAGCAAGTATCGTGACCGCGGTAATCGGCGTGATGGAAGGTACTTCTGATGCGGGTGCCATGCTCGCAACCGTTATTTTGGTTTGGAAAGCGTTAGGCCCAATCATGGGTATCTATAACTCAATTTCCAAGTTCCAATCGATCAAGGCTTCATCAGCACAGATAAACAACCTGATGTCGATGAATGACGACAAATTGACCTTAGAAAAAAGCCCACCTATTCGCCTGTTCCAAGGAAGCATTGTGGGCAGCGGAGTCAGTCACCGATATGCAGGAGCCGCAACGGGTTTAACTAACTTGGGGTTCAAAATCCCACCCAGTGCCAAAGTGGTCATTTGTGGCCCTACGGGCTGCGGTAAAACCACCTTAATTTCAATCATTGCTGGGTTAGAAGACCGCTATCAAGGCGCTGTATCTGTCGATGGTTACAACATTAAACAGTTCAATAGCTACCGTTATCGCACGTCGATTAACTACATCCCTTTCAATTTGCATATTTTTGAAGGCTCACTTGAGACCAACTTCATTTTACACAACGGACTGATTCCAACAGACAAGATGCAAGAGATGATCAGCTTCTTCGAATTAGATGAATGGCTTCCGGAAGGCTTGGCTACTCAGTTAAGCGTGGATAAATGCAAAAGTCTTCCGAATGGAATTCAACAAAAACTGCGTCTGGTACTTGGCCTAGGTAACTGTGAGCAATCTCTGATTATTATTGATGAACCGTTCAACGGTGCAGAGCAAGAAAACGCTCAATACTTTAATCGCCTGTTCTCCGATAAATTGTTGAATAAGACCGTGATTTTTTCGACTAACGACCCTGGTTTGATCGCAACATCAAACATGAGTTTAGTGTTAGAGCCGGATGGAAATTTGAAATATTTTGGCTTAACAGACAAATACTTAAACAGCTTAAGCTAAAACCTCAACGCTTAATCACAATTCGCTATTTAGGGAAATGGATATAATTGACAAATTCATAAGCGAGAGGGATGATTCGCCCCAATACCACAGGTAACAAGGAAGAATATGTACACATTCGTTGCAGACAAGCTTGATGTAGCTTACTTATCCGCAATTCCTGAAAACCACCAACTTCAGGAGTGCGATGTACCTGAAGAAGAGATGGAGCTTCGAGAGATCGTTGAGGTTTGGTATGAGTCTGCCTTCCTACCCGCTTTCAATCTTCAGAAAATAGACATTGAGAACAAAGCAGAGCTCACCATCGTACAAATGCACGTATTCAGCAATGATACGAGCACACTCGCCTTCCTACTAAAAAACAGAGTGTATCGCGCCGCACTTAACAGAATGCTCGGTATTTGGACATTAGAACCCTCTGCAAAAACCGTATTAGAGCAACTTCTTTTCGAATTAAGCCTCGATAACAATCGTCCTCATTAGTAAGCTTTTTAAGTGATTCATCAATAAGCATAAAATTAAACAAACTGCCAAACGCTATAAATTACTAATAAAAGAACGCATTTCAAAATAAGCTCTGGAATCACAAGAACTTATACCTCTCCCACACTTACGTAAAATTTACCGTTTCAAAGTTTCCATATCGGCATTTTTATTCTACTGTTTTTATATAACGACAGTTGGATGGATCCTTATATGGCGATTACGGTTTGGAATAACCTTTCAGTCAAACATAAACTCTTTGGCTTAGTTCTACTTCCCATTTCATTATTACTCTTCCTAGCAGGTAGACAGGCTTATATATTAACGACTCAGTTAACCGATTTTGAACGAACCAATCAGTTATCTGTCTATCTTCAAGATATTTCTATTTTGTATAGAAGTACCTTAGCCTCTAGCCCTGAAGAGTTTGCTACTCAAAGCAACCAAGTAAAGGCAGAACTTAAAAACCTGTCTCCCATCATTTTTTTAGACGCATCTGGTGAAATGAATCAACTTGTTGCCGATTTCAGCGAAGCGACCTTATCGACGATGCAAGTGACTGACACTTACGATAAATTGGATGCCCTCGAATGGCAGAGCGATTTATACAAGCAACTGTTACTTGAAGTAGAGAAAGTCCCTTTTGAAAACACTAAACGTGAAATTCAACAGCACCTCACTGCCCTTCAACAACTTGAGTGGTTGATGTTTTGGTCGAACGAAGAGTTCAAGCTTGGTAGTTCACTGATTGAGATCTTCCAAATCAGCCAAGAGTACGACCCAGAACTCGCCGAACAGATCAAAACCTTGAGTGAAAGACAGCAATTGTTCTTAGAGCGCTTTGTTTCATTGAACGCCAACGAACATCAAGTTTCTTTGATGGTTGAAGTGTTTCGAAATGATGTGTTCGCTCAAAGCCAAGAGATAAGAAGCGCGCTACTCGACCTAAATACAATCAGCCAACTGACGCCACAAGAAGTGTCTGTCGGCTTAGAAGCGATGAGCGCACGGCTCAACTTATTACAAAGCCTTGGCGGCGTAATCAAGCAAGAGTTTCAACAAGAAGTTGAGCAAGCCATCTATGACGCGCAAATACAACGAACCCTGTTTATTTCAATCGTCGCTTTGCTGGCAGCGATTGTTATGGGTTTAACTCTTAGCTTGGCGAGACAAGTCACTAACAACCTTAATTTGGTGTTAGCTTTCTTAAAAAGCGAAAATGATGACACGCGCCCTTCTTTAGATAAATTAATCCAAGGTAAAGATGAACTCAGTCTGTTTGCTCAGCAAGTTGAACGATTGACCATCGAACGAGAGCTCGCGAAAGAGAGATTGACGGTAGCAAAAGAAGACGCAGAGAGAGCCAAAGAGGATGCCGAACACGCGAAAGACAACGCAATACAAGCCAGCAAAGCAAAAAGTAGCTTCTTGGCCAACATGTCTCATGAAATTCGCACCCCGCTCAATGGTGTTATTGGTATTTCGGAAATCCTCGCAGATACGCCGCTCACACCCACACAGCGTGATTATGTGGATACGATTGAAACTTCATCCCAACTGCTCCTTAGCTTAATCAACGATATCTTAGACTTCTCTAAAATTGAGTCTGGCATGCTATTAATCAGCCCGCATTCTGCATCGATTAGAGAATCGATATACGACATCGCCTCTATTGTGGCACCAAAAGCGAAAGAACAAAAAATATCGGTTAACGTTGATATCAGCCCAGACACACCAGCTCGCGTGATGATCGACGATCACCGCTTAAGACAAATCCTAATGAACTTTATGTCGAATGCAGTGAAGTTTACGGCAGAAGGTGGCGTCACATTATCAATCCAAACGCTCGAACAATCTGACGATAATGTCACCATTCGATTTGCCGTTCGCGACACAGGTATTGGTATCGATTCAAAGCAACAAAAACAAATATTTGAACCCTTCGCTCAAGAGGATGATTCAACAACCAGACAATTCGGTGGTACCGGTCTTGGCCTAGCCATCAGTACACAGTTGGTAGAGCTGATGGGTGGTCAAATTCAACTCGACTCCGTCAAAGGTGAAGGAAGCTGTTTCTACTTCGACTTGGTATTGCCTGTTGACTTGATACTGCCAAAACCAAGTACAGCAACGGCTGATATTTATGTGCTGGGTAACGAAAACATGCTCTCCGAGCGAATAGAGTCCGACCTTAACCTTTATGGTTTGAAGGTTACCGATAAAACGAATGATATAACGGCAATTACAGAGCAGCTCTCCACTCAAAAACACACTAAACCTATTACTGTTGTTTTCGCCGAAGATGACGCATTCCTAGCTAATACCCACGCAGATAACTTAGAAAAGCTGCACCAAAACGGCATCACTATCTGTTTGATACGTTCCTTCTTAAGTGAGCCAGCGGATCTTGGTGACAGCGTTACTGCACAAGTCGCACAGCCCCTACTCGGCTTGCGTTTAATTAAAGCTATTGAGCTTTGTGATACACGAGGTTTGGCGGAACTATCAGAAGCAAGCCAGACATCAGTCGAGATCCAACACAAAATCCTCATCGTTGAAGACAACAAGATCAACCAAAAAATTGCTGGTCTTCATGTCGGTAAAAGTGGTTTTGAATTCGAGTTCGCTAATAATGGTCAAGAAGCTGTGGACATGTTCACCGCTAATCCTCATTACGCGGTGATACTCATGGACTGCATGATGCCGGTTATGGATGGCTTTGATGCAACAAGCAACATCCGAAGAATTGAAAAAGAAACAGAAGCGACGCGACGCATCCCTATCATTGCATTGACCGCCAGTGTCATCGATGACGATATTCAGAGGTGTTTCGACGTTGGTATGGATGACTATGTACCAAAACCATTCAAGTTCGAAATGCTTAAAGAGAAAGTACTCACCGCGGTAGAAGCTATGCCACTACCAGCTTCCTATAAAGCTCAACCTAAGAAACAACCTGCAACTGTCACTCCAATTATCAACGGGGCTGCGACCAAACGTACTTTGCCTGAAGAAGCGGAACAAAACGCAATTCCGAGCAAATCAGAGAGAATCTTGCTAGTCGAAGACAACCGCGTCAATCAAAAAGTAGCTTCTATCATGCTGAAGAAGGCCGGATATGCCTTTGAAATTGCAGACAACGGACAAATTGCCGTTGATATGTACCAGAACGACAGTAGCTTCGACATTATTTTGATGGATTGCATGATGCCTGTTATGGACGGTTTCACGGCAACTAAGGAGATTCGAGAACACGAGAAAAACCAAGGCTTAAGCAAAACTCCTATTATCGCGTTAACCGCTAGTGTTATCGATGATGATATTCAAAAGTGCTTTGATTCCGGAATGGATGGATACGTAGCGAAGCCCGTAAGAAAAGAAAAGCTATTCCATCAAATAGAAAGTGCGACTTGTTAGGAGATACCTCATGGATTGGATTAGAACAATAAAAACACTTCCCCGCAGAGTCATGTTGCCAGTCGCGGTAGGGCTATTAGGAAGCTTGCTTTTTCTAAGCCCTGCTCACGCCGCTGAAGATTATGCCATATTTTCTTTAGACTCCGGATTTGAAGAGATATCAATAAACAAAGCGCGAAAGCTCTATAGAGGGAAAACTAAGCACCTCAATGGCAAACGTGTTGAACTGTCTGATTGGCCTGAGAACAGTGCCGAAAGAGAGGACTTTTATCAGCTTTTGCTTGGAAAAAATGCCGCTCAAATGAATGCACACTGGGCTGGTTTATCTTTTTCAGGAAAAGCGCGTTATCCAAGAGAAATCAAAACGGCGTCAACCGACAGCTTAGTCGACTGGCTTGATGACAAACCAAACCGTATTGGTTACTCCCCACTCTCTTCGGTTCCTCAAAATGCCAACGTTCTCTACGTTATAAGTTCGGAGAAATAATATGAAAAGAATAATTACGTCAGTGTTATGTGCCTCAATGGCCTCTCCGGCTTTTGCGAATATCGAACTTACCGATAATTTATCCTTGAGTGGCTTTGGCTCAACGTCTTGGGCAACATCGGATAACGATAATCCATTAATCATCAACCGCGGTTTTACTGATGAGAGCTGTTACGACTGTGATACCACATTTGGTGTTCAACTCGATTACTTCTACAACTCATTCAAAGCTTCCGTGCAAGTTGTCAAGCCACCCCAATATGATTGGAGTGAGCCGCAGCTAGAGTGGGCTTACTTAGGTTATGAATTTAATGACTTTGATGTCAGCATTGGTCGATTACGACTGCCACTGTTCCTTGCCTCTGAGTACTACTATGTAGGCCAAGCCTATATGACCGCGAGGCCACCTACAGAGGTGTATAACAGCGTTCTCGGAATCACAGCTTTCAATGGCATAAAAGTGAGCTGGACTCACGATGTCAGTGACGAAGCTACTCTTTTACTTACTCCGTTTATCGGCATAAAAGATAAAAATGACGTAGATTTCGACTCGACTACAAAACTGGAATTTGAAACCAATCGAATGTTCGGTGCCAACTTACAATTAAGTGGAGAGGATTATCGTTGGAATTTATCTTTCTTAGATTCAAATTTCGATCAGACAGCTTCCGGCCTTACTTCGGTCCCTGGAATTCCTATTTTGGTTCCCTACCGACAAGAAAAAGAGAACCAGCACATCCAACTTTGGTCGTTAGGTGCCGAGTATGAATTTGGTCAGGTTGTACTTGCCAGTGAAGGACAAATCAGTGACGTTTCTTCATCTATGTACGCAAGTCTTGGTTACCACTTAGGGTCATTCACTCCTTATGTCGTTTATGGTGCACAATTTGACGACCATGAGCATTTAAACGGAAACAGTTATTTAGTCGGAGTTGATTACGATGTGCTGCCAAACGTTTCTATCAATGGTGAAGTGCAATATTTTGAAGCTCGTAAAGCAAACGGGGCGTTTGTCGAAGACTTCTATCCACAGGGCACCTTTGATGATAAAGACGCCGTGCTTTACACCATCATGTTGAGTTTCGTTTTCTAATAATGCGTAAAAATCATCGTCAATAGAATTAAAAGCCCAAACTAATCAAACAGTCTGGGCTTTTTTATGTCTTTGAATTGTCATGCTTAACAAGCCATAACATTGGTCTTAACTATCCTTTAATACAGAAACATTTAGGTGATTTGGCGATTAATGTCAGAGCCGTCAATATTGTGTAAGAAGGCTGCAAACTCACGAACTTCACTACCTTAATTTGGTCAACCTAAAAGCGAATAAACAGATACCTTAAACGGAGAACGCATGCGAATAGCTACTTTATCTTTAAGTTTGGTTTCAGCGGTCGGTTTCGCGGCTGAGCCAAATCCTTTTCCAATTACGCCAGACGAAACTGGCGAAGAGTTTATGGTAAGTGCAACAAATCCATACGTAAGCAGCACTGGGTATTCGATACTCAAAAAAGGCGGTAATGCAGTCGATGCAATGGTGGCGATGCAGATGACAATGTCGGTGGTTGAACGGATATGACTGGGATTGGCGGCGGTACTTTTGCGCTGTTTTACCAAAAAGACAAAGACCAAGATTGATCGCACCAAACCTTACGACCCAACGGGTTTGCTCGTCGAAAAGAAAACCTACGCCGAAATGTTAGTACCAAAGTTCATGCAGCTCGGTTATCCGGTGCATGTCATTCCAGTCGTCAGTGGCTTGAATGCCATTGAAGTCAAAGATGGCAAGATCTATGGCGCGACCGACAGACGCCGTGCATCAAGCTCTATGGGTGAATAATAAAACGAAATGGGCAAGTAACAGGCTTGCCCTTATTTTGTCTTTAGTTGCTTGAACCTCGTCTAAGCAGTTCATGGATGCGAAAAAGCCAGTCGAACGTGTCGACTGGCTTTTCATTATAGGCTTCGCTAATTACTCATTAGGATATTATGAGCTTGGCGCTACTCGTTTATCTTTCAACTGATCAATAACATAGTCAGGAGCTACTTTACCTAGCTCACCTAAGCAATCATCGGTCTTTTCATTTCCGTAGCGCACATAGATATCGCATACCGCGTATAGCTGCTCTGGAGAACCAGAGATCAAATATGCTTTCTCGAACGATTTAGTCGACTTGTCGATATCCAACTCTTCTTGTAATACCCCATTTAGGTACCAGTAGTAGCTGTTATCTTTCGCTAGCTTCGCAGCCACTTCAATCTCTTTGGCTGCCGCAGTTTTGTCTTCAAGGCGAACCAGAGTCAACGATTTCGAATAATGCAGAGCGGCGTTGTTTGGCACGCTCTCCAAACCACGATCTAATACTTCGACTGCTTGCTTATCTTTGTTCTGAGCTCGAAAATTATCTGCGTAGCTCAACCAAACTTGCGCTTCTTTTGGATGCGTATTGATCAGCTCTAGATAAACCGTTTCCGCCTTATCCCAGTCATTGTGCCAACGAAGCACATCAGCAAACAGTAATTGGTACTTTTCAGATTCTTGCGTTTCCAAGAAGCTAATAAGCTCTATGACTGGTGGTTCAATTTGTGCTTTCTGCTCGTCATCCAATGCATTGAAGTCACGGACTAGGTTTGACGTTGCCGTATGGCGAACCATGGTATCGCTGTCTTTTAGCAAGGGGGAAACTAACGCCCAGCGATGTTCAAGTTGGTAAGGTTCAGAACCGATAACCGCCGCTTCACGAACTTCAGGGTTTTGATCTTTTAAGCCTCTTGCCACCGCCACCAGCGCATTTTGGCTTGGATATGAAGCAAGCTCTTGCAGTGCACCAGTACGATTTTCAACAGATTGATTCTGATCTTGTGCCATGTAAGACAACTGTTGAATGCGGGTTTGAGTGTCCGTCATTTCAAGCACTTGATTGATATTTTGTGCTGGCGCGTCAACCGTTTGTTGAACGCTATTCGCAGCCATCGCAGACGTTGAAATTAATGCGGACGTTGAAATCAATAAAGCAACAGCCGTCGCTAAACTCTTCTTCATCATAGTATTACCTTAAACTGGAGAACTTAGCCTGTCCTTAGACTCGTATCTGATTAAATTTATCTTGGACCTGTTGATCCAAAGAACGAGTTAAAACTTGGTCTCGAACGTAGCTTGTTGCGCCTGTTTTGCTCGATGCGCCATCAATACTGAGTCGCTGAATTTACCATGAGCAACCGGATGCCCCATCGCGCGAGCGATGTACGCCATCGACTTATCGACATGAGAAAAGAACTTATGCCAACCTGCACATAAGTAGTTCAAGCCCGGTTCGCCTGCACGAGTTTTGATAAAGCGGTTCTTAGGGCACTCACCATGACAAGCGAACTTGTAATCACACTGCTGACATTGACTGGTCAGTGTGCGGGATTTAGCAAAACCAAACTTTTGCTGTGGTGCGCTGTACGCCAAATCATCAAGTTTCTCGTGATGAATATTGCCAATTTTGTACTCAGGGTAAACATAGTGGTCGCATGAGAAAACATCGCCATTTGGCTCCATTGCCAAACCCTTTCCGCATATCTCGTTCAAGGTACACAATGGGTTCGGACGCCCAATCCACGTTTCTAAACTTGCTTCGAAATATTGAACGAACACTTTTCCGATATCGTGTTTCGCCCACTCATCAAACACAGCAATCAGGAAGTTACCCCACGCCAGATCTGACACACACCATGATTCCATGATTGAATCTTTATGACCCGGGATCAGGCGCTTGTCACCCTGCTTCAATTGCTCGCTCACTTGAGAGGTTTGCGGTGCAACCGTTCTAAAGGTTTTTTGCTCAACGATAGGGATAAACTGCATTTGTGGCGACTTCACCACATCACGTAAGAATCGGTACACTTCTAGTGCATTTTGACTGGTCAGGTTGTTCACGCAGGTTAACGTCGCGAATTTCACTTGGTGCTTGTGCAACAGCTCAACAGCCGCCATCACTTGTTTGAACGTACCACGACCGGCTCGGTTAGTACGGTAGGCGTTATGCAGCATCTCTGGGCCATCAATACTTAAGCCGACCAAGAAGTTATTCTTTGCTAAGAACTGTCCCCAATCGTCATTCAGTAACGTGCCATTGGTTTGTAAGTCGTTTGAAATCAATACACCTTCAGGTTGGTACTTCTTCTGTAGTTCAACCACACGTTCAAAATAGGCCAAACCAAGCATGGTAGGTTCACCACCCTGCCATGAGAAGATAATTTCCGGCGTATTCTGGCCTTCGATGTATTGTCGGATATACGTCTCTAACGTTTCATCATCCATTCTTGGAGAACTGCCTTTCTTGTACTCCAACAAATCTTGCTTACTTAGGTAGTAACAATATTTACAGTCAATGTTGCATGCTGCGCCAATCGGCTTAGCCATGACATGCAAGCGCTTAGACGCTTTACCGTTATATTGTGTACCTTGAGTAATATGCATGATTTACCTACCTATTTTAGTATTCTGGACCCATCATAATTCCTATTCGAACAGGTGACATGTTATACCCTTTATAACCAATAGGAATGACCTTAAACGTTAGAATTAGACCCTATTTCGAACATCTGAGGCACGTGATGAAATTTCTTAATTACAAACAGTTAGCAACAATTAGCAGCGTCACCATGACTATCCTTCTGAGTGGCTGTGCAAGCGTGCCTACACACCCCATCGCCCAACAAATTGACCAAGAGATGGTGTTGGTTGAAGGCGGCACATTCACCATGGGGTCGAACGGTCCAGAAGCGACCAAAGCAGAGCGTCCTGCACGTAATGTAACTGTAGATAGTTTCTATATTGCGAAGTTTGAGGTGACTCAAGAATTGTTCGAATCGGTGATGGGTTCATCTCTCAGTTATTTCCAAAACCCACAAGTTCCGGTCAATAACCTTAGTTGGCAGCAAGCAAACTATTTTGTTGAGCAGTTGAATGAATTAACGGGTGAAGAATACCGTCTGCCTACTGAAGCTGAATGGGAATTTGCAGCCAAAGGTGGCAATAAAAGTAAAGGCTATACTTACAGTGGTTCCAATAACTTAGATGATGTTGCGTGGTACTCAGCAAATTCTAAAAATAGCGCACATCCAGTCGGGCTAAAGAAACCAAATGAACTAGGCTTATATGACATGACAGGAAACGTGGGCGAGTTTGTTATCGATGCCTTCGATGACACCTTCTACCGATTCGGTCCAACAGACAACCCTAACAACGCAAAACACAGCGACGTCGGTTTATCACACAAATCGGTTCGCGGTGGCAGCTTTGCTTATGACGAAAATGAATCTGAAAGTTACCGTCGTGACTTCGCAAGCCAATCGATCACTATGTCAGATATGGGGCTGCGTTTAGTTAAGGATGTGAACTAGCTAACGAAGCGAACTAACTAAAGATGCCGAAGGTTATGGTTCACTAATCGTCACCAACAATACTAAAAATACGATTCGCACTGCACACACGTTACAAATCTGGCCAAACGTTGGAAACCTGACCAAACATTAGAACTCAGCGGCAACAGTGAATAAGGAAACTCTATGCAATACACCAAGCTTTCAGGACTAACCCTCGCGTTACTCTGCGCTCTCCCAGCTTCAGCTGAGGAAAAGCCAAATCTAGTCCTTCAAATCACGGTAGATGGCCTGCGCGCAGATCTAATCGAACGATATAAGCACAACTTCGGTGAAGGCGGTTTCCGGTACTTAATGGATGATGGTACCTACTACACCAACGCAAACTACCAACATGGCAACACGGAAACGATCGTGGGCCATGTGTCGCTTGCAACAGGTGCTCCACCGAGCGTACACGGCATGGTAGGTAACGTTTGGTATGACCGTAGCGAAGAACGTTTGGTGTATAACGTAGAAGACGGTAACTACCAAATGCTGACCTCTGGTGCAGGTGTCGATAAAGCAACAGAGATCGACCCAACGCAGAAGACAGCACAAGGCGATGGCCGCTCTCCAGAGCCAATACTCTCCACCACGTTTGGTGACGAACTGACGATTTCCAATAGTGGCAAATCAAAAGTATTCGGTGTATCAGTGAAAGACCGCGGCGCAATCTCATTGGCAGGACACAGTGGTAAAGCCTTCTGGTTCTCCAAAGCACAATCGGAGTTTGTCACCAGTAACTATTACTATGACGAGTATCCAGATTGGGTATCACGCTGGAACGAGAAAGCGATTGCTGCTCAGTATTCCAAACAGAAATGGGAGCTCTCATTACCGCGTGATAAGTACACGTTGCAAGAACACGATACCGAACACAAAGTGAAACTCGGTGACTTCCAACGCACCTTCCCTCATCCTTATGGCCCGGCAAGTTACAAGTACTACAGCACAACGCTAACCGTCAGCCCTGCTGGTGACGAAATCACGGAAAACTTCGCTAGCACCTTGTTGATGCAAGAGAAGCTTGGCCAAGGCGACGTGACCGATTATCTGTCAGTGAGTTTCTCATCAAATGACTACGTGGTGCACCTTTACGGCCCTGAAAGCCTAGAAACAGAAGACAACCTTATCCGACTTGATAAGACTCTCGCTAAGCTTTTCAAAACCGTGGATAACCAAGTCGGGCTAGAAAACACATTGATTGTGCTGTCTGCCGACCACGGTGTACCTGAATCTTCACCTGCGGCAAATGCGCTTGGTTTCAATCAAGCTCAATACTTCAATAAAGACACACTACTCTCGAGTGGTGTTGAGAAACGATTGAAGGATGAATTTGGTTTAACCAAAGACGCGATTCGCTTGTACGCACAACCTTACATCTATCTGAATCATGATCTGATCGCTGAGAAGAAGCTTGATCTGGCTAAGGTCCAAGAAGCTATTGCGGATGAAATTGCAAAAGTGAAAGGTGTTGCGTTTGCTGTATCAAGTAGTGACATTGCGGCTAACCGAGTACCGGATACGCATGTGATGCAGCTAATTAAAAACAACTACCACCCTGCTCGTTCTGGCGACGTGTACGTAGTATTTGCACCGCGCAGCTACATTAACGACATGGAAGGCCTCCAAATTGCCTCTACACATGGTTCTCCGTGGAAATACGACACTCATGTGCCTGTGATCTTTGCAGGCTACGACGTTGAAGCTAAGAAGGTATCGCGACCAGTGACGCCATATGACATTGCGCCAACGCTTTCGAACAAACTGGGTATCACCCAACCAAGCGGGTCAATCGGAGAAGTGCTGCAAGAGATCACTGAGTAGACTCAATCTCTAAGGTTTCGTGAGCTAGATTTCGAATCCAGCACCCACTCAATAAAAGAGCCGTTTATCTGTTTCTGACTCACTAGGTCGAACCTCTTTTTTAGCCCAACTTTCTGCTCTTAAACCTTATCGACTGTATCCGCCCCATGAACCCACGGGACGATATTGTTAATACGTGAGCGCCGCAATCACACTGTTAGCGCTAAGGAACCTTTGAAACCGTCATCAAAGCTCACTCATAATAAGCTATTATTTACAGTAGATTTCGGTTAATTTTCCAAAGGCCATTATGAAAAACAAACTGAGTTTAGCAATTCAAGCATACTGCAACTGGATTGATTCAAACATTATTGAAATTGCTTATGTCGGTTCCATTCTAGTTGTGATTCTAACGCTCATCATCAATCTTATTTAGGCTTCCATTTCCTAAATATTAGTTTCCTTTACTCATTACCGAGCTTTTCTAAAAGCCTCAGAGTTAAATCAATCACCTCATGGATTTGGAGTTTTACGCCTTCAAATAGCTGCGTGAGCGGATCTATTTTTGAGGTTGCAGCTTCAACAATGACTGATTTACCTCAACGATAAACTGATAACCTCTCATTCAATGAATCCTATCTTTTTAACCATTGCCTTGTTCGTTTGTAGGAGCCCGTCCTCTATACACGACTATTGGTTACGCTTGAATGAGGATACTATTGAATTAGAATGCCCCTCAAACATATATCGCCTTGGTTATTGAGAAACAAACAGAATGAAACAAACAAATCATATCGAACAATGCCAGCAAGAAATTTTGAGCTTTTCGGACCGATTACATCAATCTGGTTGTGCGCCTTACTCGGTAGCTCAATACACTCAAGCTTATGCAAAACGCCAGAACATTGATGTCTCTATTGATGTGACCCCGACAAAAGTCATCACTATTTTTGATCAACCCACGCAAAAAGTCGTGATGGAAAACAAAAAACCACCCTCGGTTAACTTACGTGATTTAGTCGCAACGCTTAAAGGGTTTTCGACTCATTCCCATTACGAAGGTTCAGAAACCTACTCGAATCGTACCTTGTGCTTTGCCAATTTATTGCTTCCGCCATGTTATTTAATGTTAGTTGGCAGTACTTATCTGGCGGTCGGTTTATCCATTATTCTGGGCGCTATAGCCTGGCTAGCACAAATTTTCCTGACTGGGCCAAGAAGCATTCTTGTCGAGTTCTTTGTCGCCTTAGTAGCCAGTTTTTTAACCGGTATGATAGCGGCACAGGTTCCCGGCTTACCAACATTGGCACTGTGCATTTCTTCCATTGTCCTTTTTATTCCTGGGTTAACCGTCACCAACGGCTTAGCCAGTCTTGCTCTCAATGACTTTCGGTCAGGTATCGAACTGCTTGCACAAAGCGCACTCATAGTAATGAAAATATTCATCGGCATTGTTATGGGGTTAGGCTTAGCCAACATAATCAATCAACCATTATCGGTACCGGTATTTATTGATGAAATCCCATTCGTTCTTCATGTCACCGCACTGATCGGGATTTCTGTCGCTATTGGCCTTATTTTCAACGCAAGTATGACAGAAATTCTCTTAGGCCTTCCTGTCGCGGCAATTGGCATGTGGGGGCCACATTGGTTTACTTCCGATTGGGTTGTAGGTACATGGGTAAGCACAATACTCATTACGCTTTACGGGTTGGGGATGGGAAAATTGCGTCACGTTCCACCACTCATATACATTATTCAAGGGATCATCATTCTTGTCCCCGGTAGTCGAATCATTGTCGGAGCAAGTGAGTCCTTCTTTGCGACCTCCATTTTACCCATTCCGAATATTGGTCTGTCCGCCTTGCTGATGTTTGGCGCGATTATGGCGGGACAAATCATGGTTTATTCTATATTTAGTCGTCATTTTGATTCCATCATTGAGGACTAACCATCGAGCTAACAATCGCTGATCAACACGCCCCAATAACCCACGATTGAGTCTTTATCTGCTTTTTGACGTTAAACGATTCTGAGAAGGTACTGATGAACAGAGTCTCGAAAATCGATAAGACTATTTTGTTTCAGATGGCGAGGGGAATGAGCAATATGGATTTGGAAAAACCGAATAGAATCGAAATTAGCCAATAATTCAATAAGATAAGGATGCTTAGGATGAGTCAATGCAAAGTAGGCAGAGGTAAGCTAGGGATAGGCAAGCGCTAGGTTGATAGGCTTGCCATCTACTCCATTTCCGTTCTAACTACGCCACCAGTGCGTTCAGTTTTTTACGCATACTCTCTTTATCAAGGCCACCTTTAGGTCCAATGAAGACTAACCGTGACGAACGAGATTCATCATCTTCCCATGCATCTCCAACCGTCACATTGGCTCGCTGACCCGTGCACTGAAATACACAGCGATGATCAGGACGATCGGTTAAATTTAAAATACCTTTCATGCGATAAGCATCAATTGAAAACTGTTGCAGTAGAGGATACAAACTTTGTAGATTAAGCGGTTTATCAGTTTCAAAGCTGAATGTTTCGAAATCATGGTTCACGTGATGACAGTGCTCATCATGACAATCATGGTGCTGGCATTCCTTTTGATCAGCCGCTATTTTGTTAGTGACAAAGCGCGTACTTTCAGGGGCATCAAATAAGATAGGTAAATCCACTTCGCCGAATGAAATATCAATCAATTTAGCAAACGGAGCTTGTACTCGGCACCATGCTTTGACTTGCTCTAGTTTATCAGCATCGACTAGGTCAACTTTATTAACCAGAACAATGTCAGCCACTTGAATTTGCTGCTTCGACAACGTCTCCATTGGGCCTTCTAGCCCTAAAATGTTTTCCGCATCGATCGTCGTCACGATTGCATTTAAAGGTGCGTGTGCTTGCAGTTCCGGATCTTCAAATTGAAGTGCCACTTCTTTGGGTTCTGCGATACCTGAAGTTTCAACAATAATATGGTCTGGGCGTTCCTCTAATGCGAGTAAACGCATTACCGAAACGACTAGTCCTTCTGCAAGGTTACAACAGATACAGCCATTCTCTAGGCTGATCATATTTTCACTTTCAGATTTAACTAACTCCGCATCAACATTGATTGATCCAAAATCATTGACGATCACAGCCATGCGCATTCCATTTGCATTGGTTAATATATGGTTTAGTAGGGTCGTTTTCCCTGCTCCTAAAAATCCGGCTAAAATTGTTACTGGAATAGGCTTCTTGCTCATAGCATGCTCTCTTTCGATTTTCGTTGTCTATATTTACTCGGTAAGCAATAAAAAAGGTTGAGCTAATGCCCAACCTTTTAAGTCAGGATAACTTAGCCCGTAACTTTGTTGCGAACCGCTTCACCTGGGTTTGAATCTAACAACATTTCACCAGCTTCAATGATAGGTGTCCCGTTTACAAGTACGTATTTCATGCCTGTAGAAAGGGCATTTGGTTTATCAAATGTTGCAACGGCTTTTACTTCATCAAGTTTGAAAATAGCTAAATCAGCATCTTTACCTACTTGAATACGACCTTTATTTGCCATTTGTGGCACAGCATCCTCAAGAATACGACATGCGTTTAAGCTAGTTCTTTCCATCGCTTCTACTAGTGTTACCGCTTTGTATTCCTCTACATATTTTTCAATAAAACGAGAGAAACAAGCAAGTGAGCGAGGGTGAGCTATTGCGTTGCTTGGAAGTGGCCATACATCACCTTCAATTAATACGCCTTTATCATCCATCCAAGGCATTGCATCTGAAGCGATAGCTGCACCTGGGAACAATACTGAACGGTCCATTTTAGCGCGATCTTCTTTGTTCTCATCGGGTTTTAAGAAGTGCATGACAACCACGGTACCGGGCGCTGATGCTTGTAGTTCAGTGACTTTTTCTTGGTTTAGTGCTTTACCATTCGCTTCCATGTAGCTAGCGCTTGGTACACCCCAACGTTGTAACCAATCGTCACCACGGAAAACTTCTGCGCCAATAACGGAAGAGCCAGCACCATAAGGATAAGCTTCAGTAGTAACGGCTAAACCTTGATCAATGGCGGATTGAACTAAATCGGCACAATCTTCGATATCTTGTACTGACGTGCTGTTGAGGTGACAAATGTGCATGTGTGCACCCGTTGTCGCCGACAGGCTAATGAGTTCTTGGTATGCTTCAAAGCTTGATTTTGGCTCTGCGCTGTTTAGGTAACGAACGTGAGTGTAAGTTGGTACTTCATAGCGTTTTGCTAGTTTAGCAAGATCATAGTACTCTTTGTGGCCATAACCTGGTGCGTAACCCGCGTTAATACCAATGCCTAAGCCCCCCTCTTTAAGACCTTGCTCAACCGAGCCCAGAATTTGTTTTAATTCATCTGGGGTTGCTAGGGTATTTTGCCAATTGTTTTTAGAAAAAGCTTTCTGGAACCAAACAATCGTACCATCAGGAGCAGGCATCGTAGGTTCTTTTGCTTGAATACGAGCGTAAGTCCATGCTACAGAAGCGCCGTAATTAATCGGGCGACCTTCAGCAGCAGTAATATCGTAGTACGTTCCGATTGGGAATAGACCAGATTCCATCTCAAGAGCGGTGGTTACGCCATCGAATGCTTGAGCACGGGCAGCAGGAAGTTGTTGTCCGTGAGCGTGCATATCTATAAAGCCAGGTGCAACCACGAGACCTTCAGCATCGATGATTGTTTTGCCTTGCAGCTTTTTGTCTGAGATTGCAGCAATACGCTTACCTTTAATACCGACGTGACGAATTGCGTCGAGTCCAGTTTCAGGATCAACAACACGGCCATTTTCGATAACGATATCAAATGGCCCTTTCTCGTTAGGCATCAGTTTGATGTTTTGGCCAACCAGTTTTTCAGGGGCTGCATGTAAAACAGAGGCAAAAGGCAGTGCCGCAGCCCCAACCGCTAACTTAGTCAAAGTCGAACGTTTATCTGTATCGACACCATCAAGTAATACTTGCGTAGCGTCCAATTCATTTGGGTCGTAATTTTTCATATTGATACCTGTTATGTTTGTTGTAAAAGAATATTAGTTCATGATTGTTATGAAAACTATGCTGCATGTAGAAAAATCAATCGATTGACTAACACCCACCTTTCCATCATTAGAATCCACTGCCAACCGTTATATAAAACGCGCTGTCAACGTCACTAAAAGCGAGGTCTACCCCCATGTGTAACCCATATCGGCAAGCTATCTGATAGCGAAATCCAGCACCATACGCATCGACACTTTCATCGTCTGACAGACTGCCCTCTACTGTCGCTTTATCCAGGCCATAAAACGCAGAAACGGTCCAACGATTATCAATCGCATTATCGTATTCCGCGACAACACCCAGCCCAGAGGTCACCGAGCTTTCGCCCATAAAATATTGAATAACGCCATTGATAGCGTTATTCACACCTTCATTACTGGTCTCAAACTCTACCGAGCTCTGGCCAATAATCTGTTTCACACCCAGCATCAATGGTGTGTTTGCCACTCGAAACTGGAGCTGCTGAAGCGCAGCGACTCCCGAGTTTTTTGTGCCGAATTGAATCGTTTTGTTGTACGACGCACCTATACTGAACTCTTTGAAAATATCGAGGTTCGCCTTTCCAGCGCCAACGCCACCCGTATATCGAATGGTATCTTTTAGCCACGACGGTATCACCGTTAATGTCGGTATCAGAACCTGCGCCATATTCAAAGTCCCCACCATGAATAAAGACATACACGGGTAATGACTCTGAACCATTGATCTCCGAAGGACGCCAAAAATTAAGATTCAAGCAATCTTCAGATTGCTCTTGCTGGGTTATTTTAAGCTGTGGGCACACGGCGCCAAATTGTGTCGCATCTATAGCGCTATCAGCATTGTGTTCTAATTGACGGAGTGACTGTGCTGAAAACGTTGTTGATCGGCGTAAGTGATTCCTTTAAACGCTTCAATGGATACGCGTTGCTCGTCACCTGCTAAGGTATTGATCACAACAGACTCTCTATTTGCGAAAAGAGTCGCGTCCCCGATGGATACTGAAACCTGCTCTGTTGGTAATGTCTGAAGCGGTTCTGGCTTAATAGGACGTGAGCTGGTTTCATCACTACCCCACGCAGAAAGAGCAACAGTGATAGCGATAACCATGAGTGAGCGATGCGTTAAATTCATGGTTGTACCCATAAATGTGTTCGGCCATCTGACCTGATATTGGTATCATCAAACCTGAGAATCCCTATGCTCAGCCATGCTCATTTCTGGAGTATTTGAAGTATTTTTTCTTTATGGTGCGATATTAATTCACTCTTTAAATTTGAATAAATCGCTTATGCAGGACGTGATCCTACATATATTCACTACCGTGAGTGGATGTCGCTTTTTATTTATCACAAAGACTTCTTGTTGTACCTTCTTTGGCTGACTATCTAGGGTTGATAAAATTTCAACGGGTTCTTGAAACAGCTCTATAGGGGGTTGCTGTGACTCTCCTTCTGAAGCTTCAAACTCACCAAAGAACCCAAATATGTTATTAGAGTCCGATGGCATAGTTAGCACCAAACGTAAGTTTCGAGGCCAAAGCCAATATTGTTGAGGTCTGTTTTGACTTGACCCGAAGAGGTCCAAGGTAGAAGTGCGTCGATATCAGGCTCTGCTTTCGCGAGCTCTTTCATGCACTTGACCATGTAGTCTTAGAGGATAAGACCGTTGGCTTTTGCAGTCTCGACGATACTGTAAAGCATCGCGCTCGCCTCAGCACCGTTTGGTGTGTTGGAGAATAGCCAATTTTTCCTGCCAATAACCAGCGGTTTAATTGCGCGTTCAGCGCGATTATTATCGATAGATAAGTGACCATCGTCGATATAACGAATGAGTTTAGGCCATTGCCCGAGCTAGTACTTTATTGCTTTGCCTAGTGGGCTAGAGCCTATCACCTTCTGGGTTGTCATCCATTGGTAAAGCTCATCCAGTATCGGCTTGGCATACGCTTAACGCTCTGCTTTGCGTTCTTCGGCAGGCGCACCTTTTAAGCGTGATTCTATCCCGTAGAGCTTTTGGGGGTTAGCCAGCACTTTATCAGCCTTGCCCGATTTACCTTCCCCTTGAAGCTTCTTCGCGTCCATGAACTTGCGTTAAGCACCCCACATTAGTGACGTGATGCAGACCATGATAAGCCGTGTAGCCATCGGTTTGTAGATAAGCGTTGTAGTCACCTAAAAAGTCCACGGGGCACACCCTCGCGCGACTGTTTTGATAGTCGTACAAGGCGATTTTTTCACATTCGGCAGTGCCGCTTCGGGCGAGTCAGCGCCTGAGCAGTAAAGCCACATATAACACTGCTTCTCTTCTTTGAGCACATTGAGCGGCGTTTCATCCGCCTGAACCACCACTTGTTGAAGTAGGTTCTCCTTCAAGGCCACATACAGCGGGGCGAACTTCTCACTGACTTGGATAACCCACCTTGCCATGGTGGCGCGTGATAGCTCGATACCCGACTGGGTAAACAGCGATCATCAATCAATGCATTGGGTGCTAACTCTTGTCCTCCACCCGCTAAGCGACCATTACAAAAAGCACCAACAAGGATCTCGCCGGTAAAGCTGCCTTTGTCTATGGGCAACGTGCCACTGTAGGGCTTAAAGCCAAGTGCTTTCACCACACCTGTTAGTGTATACGCACCGCCACCGAGAAAATCTTTAAGCTCGACTGGCGTTTCAGCTGTGACTTCAGCACCAAAACCCGCCGCAGCGACATTCATAAAATAGCGGTCATTCGCACGCGCGCTATCCACCGCAAACGCCTTGCCTTCCAGAGCTAGTTCAAAAGCACCCGAAATATCGTTAGGTATTCCCGTTGCGGTAGCAAAATCATTCGCAGTGCCCATTGGGATAAGCGCCAGTTGTGGTCTTTCACTGGCACGGAACTGGTTGAGCGCGTTAACGGCTTCATTCACCGTTCCATCGCCACCGACAACAATCAGACGCTTAACACCATCGCATATTGCCTCGCTTACCAAACGAAACATGTCCGACGATTCCCAAGTCACTCTAACTTGCAGGTCAATATCATTGTCCCTCGCCGCAAAGATGGCTTGCCTTAATTCCGGGATATTGGCTTTCTTTCCGTTTAAAATCACGCGAATGCTGTCCATGGCTATGTCCTTGTATAGGCTAACTTGATAACTCTTTTGCTGCCGCTTTGATCTTAGCTCGTAACCACTTATGGCTTGGTTCATTAGTACGGCTTGGATGCCAAATCATACACATATCGAGGTCTTCCAACTCGAAGGGTAATGGTAGTGTTTTTACCGCGTACTTTTCAGCAAAACAACGCACTGATGAAACAGGCATTACTCCGATGTACTCAGAGCCTTCGATAACAGGAAGCATCTCTACAACGCCCGCTGCGCGATACACGATTCTACGTTTCTCAAGGTCACTATAGTGCTCAGAGCTTAATAAGCTTTTGCGCGCATGCCACCTAGAGACCACCACATGCTCGAGTGCTAAGAACTGTTCCATATCGATGGTATCGCCAACCGTAGGATGATCACTACTACACACCACCACCAGCTCTTCTGTAGAAATCACCTCGTGCTTAAGCATGGTTCTTCCTTTAGGCGTCATATCAACAATCACGTCGTGTCTTTGCAGCCTTAAATCAGACTCATAGTCTTCGGTAAACAGAGGATGAACCTCTAACGCGATACCTGGTGCGACTTGGCTGATTAACCGCATGACTTTTGGCATCATTTCGTAGCTCGCCGCCGAGACGCAGGCAATGGAAAACACGCGGCCTGAGGTTTTAGGATCGAAGTCTCTTGATGCGGATAAGGTAGAAGTAAAGTTTTTAAGTGCAGCGGCCATTGCAGGATAGATATCAATAGCGAATGTGGTTGGCTCTACGCCTGATGTGGTGCGATGAAACAGTGGCTCATCATAGATATCTCTCAACCTTGCAAGTGCTTTACTCACTGCTGGTTGGCTTATATCCATGCGATTAGCAGCTCTAGATAAGTTCTGCTCTTCATAGATAGCAACAAATATAGGAATTAGATTTAGTTCGGTACTTTTCATACAGTTCCATATTAAAGAAGCAGGTTCCCCATAGTAGAGAACCTGCCGATTATGTTCGATGCGAATAACTAAAGTTTGCTACTTAGTTCTATCTTTTAAGTTTGGCAAGGCTTTAGGGATTTTCAAGCGAGCGGCAATTGAACGAGAATTGCTTGAGTTTGATGTGTCACTGGGCAAGTTACGTAACCCTTTCCATAAACGAGTGAATACGTTTTTATCTTCACATCCTTGTTGAAGGGCTTCGCTATCTTCTAGCCAACGCTTTTGTCCATTTGATTTACCATGTTGCGCTTTATCCAGTTGCACTTTATTCAGTTCTAACTGAGAGGTTTGGTTTCGCAATTGACGGTAGATAAAGGTTCTTAATGCAGCCCAATTACCTTGCTTAACTAAACGACGTAGTACCAGCCAACTCGGTGTTGGGCGGTTTGCGTAGTAACGCTTAACCGAAACAATCAACGCAATGCAGACTAACAACACCAAACCAACACTAATAAACACCGACATGTAGGCTTTGATGAAAGATTGGACTGTGTGTTTGGCTTCAAACACTTCGCCTTTTATCACCACGTTTTCAAGGCGTTGATTTTTGCTGTCCCACCACTGAAATGAAAACTCTGGCAGCGTAAACTCACCACCCTGCTGAATCACATATACAGTCTGTTCAACTCGGCTTGAGCGATAATCACCACGTTCTTGAGTGTCATCCAAACGGTTGGGCTGTGGGTAAGCTTGGAACTGCTTAGTGGACTTATTGGTTAGCACATCTGGCAGCAAAACAGAAAAGCTGTCTTTTGCCTTAATCGTGATAGTTCGAGTAATAGCATCGCCAACTTTTAGCTCTTCACTTGAGCGTTGCCATTGCTGCTCTATATCTACTTCTGTCGCAGAAAACCAAGGCGTTTCATTATCGAGTAAACCTGAAGGCAACGAAGCTTCAAACTTAATCGGCTGCGTGTAAAGCGTACCGCCCACGTTTGAACCATCAGGAGCAGAAACTTGGATACGAACCGGTACGGTTGGAATAACAAACTCACCGGAAGTCATCGGATAAAGCGTCACTTCCCAACGCTGACGTGACCATGTAGTACCACCGACTCTTTCTGTGTAGTTCATCGCGAGTTGGTTACGCTGCTTAGCGATAACGTTAGGGATTTCGATACTGCCGATTCGAGTGCCGCCCGTTAACCAGCGCGGTGTCGCCACCTCAATGTTCAGAATGACCTGCTCATTTACGCTGACTTTGCCCGGCGTTATTTTGTCGCCTGACTTGGGTTTCTCGCCAATCCAAGCGATAAGCTCAACGTCACCACTTTTTTGCAGATCGAAGATATCGGCAGCAGAAGCAACAGCAGGAAAAAACCAACTCAATATAAGAATCATCGACAGTAGCCACTTATGGGATCTGAATCGCACTCTCTTTGATTGAATCGCTTCAAGAGCTAAATCATATCGACTCATTGCGTTTGCTCCTGTTTTGACGCTTGTTCGATGGAAGGCGCAGGATCTCTTAACTGAATTTGGAATTTGGATTTCAAGAAGAACTTAGGATCGGCTTCTACTCGCTTTAACCACTTGTCGGCAAGCTCTTGGCTGCCCAAAATCTCATTCGCGTTAAGTGTTTCCTTAAGCATCAATTCCGCTACCGTTTCTTCTTCAGCGCCATCACCCGTTCGCGGCTGATCGTCTTCGAGTTCTAAAGATTCTTCAGGGCCATCTGTGGTTCCAGACTGGCTTTCACTGGTTCGGTTTACCTCTTCGACAATTCCACTAAGCACAGCAAGATTGTTCTCCACATCCGTTCTTAGTTCTGGTGACAGATCCTCTTTCTCACTTAATGATTTCAAGAGGTCTCGTGCGGCAAGGTATTCACGCTGCCTAGCTAACGCACTCGCTGCATTGTACAAACCAAGGTCAGTTTTGGTTTGCAAAAACGCACTGTGAGCGAGCTTAAAATCACGAGCATAGTAATAAGCCGCGCCCTTTCGCATTGGGTCAGTAAAATGTTTGGCAGCTTGAAGATATTCTTTCTGATTCAACAGGCGTTGACCTTGCTGATCGGGCGTTAACCATAAGTCCCACCACCATTGAGCTGTTTTGTCCCAAGTAGTAACCGACTCCACCACAACGGGTTTCTCAGCGGTTAAGTTGACCGTTTTCGCCAAAGTGTCTGGTGAATACATGCTGCTTGTGATCATCAAACCAACGACACACCACTGCACCAACCAGCCTTTTCTGAACCACAACAACATGATAATCGCCATTGGGATAAGCAAGCCATAGCCCATGTCTTTCCAAGGCATTGAAGATTCGCCGTTGAGCTGCATGTTTCTTTCAACCGCTCTGTTCAGTTGTTGGATATCCGAATCATCAACGGTCACTTCAATCACTCGTCCACCCGTCTTACTCGCTAAGTTACGCAGTGAATCTAGGTCGACAGGGTTATCGCTCACCACATTACTGTTTCCTGCGGCGAGAATGAGCAACTGATACGGATTGTCGTTAAAGAAACTCTCGTACGCCCTAATGGTGCTTGGGTTTACACCATCTGATACCAGCAGTACAGAAGAGCCTAACTCACCAGACAGTTGTTGATTAATCAATGGCAGTGCTTCTTCTGCTGACTTACCTGATACCGGCATGATATCGGGTGTGATAGCCGCTAGAAACGGTTCGAATACCTTGCTGTCTTGAGTAACGGGCATCGCGACGTGTGCGCTGCCTGCGTAAACCACTAAGCCCGTATTACCGCCTTTCCGAGCTGCTAATAAGTCTCTAATCTTCTGCTTAGATCGTTCCAAGCGACTCGGTGGTAAGTCTTTAGCGAGCATAGATTCACTGTTATCAAGCACAACCAACATCGACGCTTTGTCTTCACCAAAAGGCGAAGCCTCACGCTGCCATGTTGGGCCAGAACAGATAATGATGGCGATAGTTACAATCACCACCAATAGCTTCAATGGCAGCTGCTTACGCCAGCCAGTTTCGCCAATCGTCAATGCATCACGTAAATGTGTAGGTAAAATGTCTTTCCACGTTGGTTTGGTCTCTTCTCTCCAACGAACCCATAACAGGAAGAACATCGGAATAAAGGCCAACAACCACAAAGGTCGGATAAAATGAAACTGGGTAAAGAACTGTTGTATCGTGAGAGAATCAGGCATCACTCTCTCCTTTCAAATTCTTAACAGAAGAAGCGAGCAGCGATCTTCGGCGTATCGTTGCTAAGCTGAATGCGGTCAAATACATCACTACAACAATCGCCATCAAATAGTGGTGCAGCCCCTGTTTAGGGCGATAAGTGGTACTTTCATATAATTGTGGCTCTAGTTCACCGATTTGAGCGTAGGCTTTGGTTAGTTCGTCGCGGTTAAGCGCCTCAAAGGCTTCGCCACCAGACTCTTGAGCCACTCGTTTGATGGTTTCCATATCCAAAGCCACTTCACCAACGGTTTGTGGGTCACCCATGGCGATCACGTGAATACGAACGCCTTTCGCCTTCGCCACTTTGGCGGCATCAATCGGTTCAACAAAGCTTCCCGTATCATTACCGTCGGTTAGTACGATCACGACCTTCTCTTTTTCGTTGGCATCAACACTTGAATCTTGAACGGCAGCACTCTGCTTTTCGCTTTGTTCAAACACCTTAATCGCCAAGCCAATTGCATCACCTAAGTGCGTGCTTTGCCCTGCCATAGCGACATCGGTTTGATTAAGCAGTTCAAGCCAGACATCTTGGTCAGCTGTAAACGGTGTTTGTACAAACGCTGCATCACCAAAAAGAATCAAACCGAGTCGATCCCCTTTTCGGGTAGTCGCAAAATCAGCCAGCACTTCTTTGGTCGCGTCCAAACGAGATATTTTATCGCCCCGCTTAGAGGTAAAGTCTTGTTCTGCCATTGAGCCAGATAAATCGACCACTACCATCACATCACGACCTAATTGTTCGCGAACTTGCGGCTCACCAAGAATGGTTGGTTTAGCGAGCGCGCACACCACTAATGCCCAAGTAATAATGAGCGTGGTTCGTTGCCACCAGCTTGGAGTTAACTGGCTTGCACCTTCTGACGGCGCTTCACCAATCGCTTCAACCAATTCACTGAAAAATGGCACCTTGATGGCCATTTGCTTGGTTCGATAAGCTGGCACAGCGAAGTAGACCAACAAAGGCAGAGGTAACGCAATAAACCACAGCGGATGCGCAAATTCAAAGCTGGAAGATAAAACATCAAACATTGTCTTGCCCCTCAGCCATTACCTGTACATTCGGTTTTGTTTGTACATCGGGTTTATGAAGCTTTAACCACATCATCGCAGTTTGAATCACCTCTAAACGCTGTTCAAAGCTCAAACGCACATTAGGGTCAATTAAGCTCTGCATCCATAATTCCGAAACTTCATCGGCAAAGAACGCATTGCTGTTTTCACTCGTGTTGGCGCTAACAGGCAGATAAGCGTTCAAACGGTTCACATAAGCTTGGCCAAACAACTTGGCATTACTGCTGTCTAGGTAACGAAGCACCACTTTGAGGACTTTAAAGGTTCGTTCGGTTGAGTTCTTGTCTCTTGCATCCAGTACCATGAGTTCTTGAAGCGCTTCTTTGCGATAACGGTTATTCCACCACCTTAACGCCAAGCGATAAGCCAGATAGATAGCGACCAATAACAGAATAACGCCAAGGATCTTCCAGCCGATCGTTTGAGGAGCCCAGCTCACACTGTCAGGAATGGCGACATCATGTAGGTCGCGAAGGATATAAGTACTTGGAGGCGTATGTTCAACAGCCATTTAGCGCCCTCCCACTAGTTTCTGCAGCTGTGATATGTGATTGCCCGACGTGTCTAATTCTATATAAGGGAGGTTTTTCATCGCCATCAATTTAGCAAGGGACAGTTTCTGAAGTGCCGCTTTTTGGGCAAGGCTTTTACTTGCGAGGTTAACCTTAGATTGGCTATCCAGATTAAGTTGAAAGCGACCATCACCCACCACCCAGTTTGCGCTTGCCAGATCTTGAGGCAATGATTGTTCTAATGGATCGGTGACCATAATGGCTAAGATGTCGTTGTGTTGCTGCAGTTGCTTTAGTCGGTCAAGATGTTGCTCTTGGCAATCTCGCCAATCACTAATAAAGATTAAGGTCGATTGCTTTAATCTCATTCGTTTTATCAGTTCAATCCACTGGCTAAATCCAACACCTTCGCTATCGCTCACACTGACACCTAAGCTTTGATTAGCCTTGGTAAGATGTTTTAACTGAGCCAATAAGTCCGATTGAGAACGCTGCGCTTTGGTATGAAAGAGCTTTTGGTGCGACGCCAAAACGAAACCAACTCGATCACCATCTTTCAGCACTCGCCATCCACACAATGCCGCCACTTCGGCAGCCACAACAGATTTCATGGTGTTTTGAGACGCAAAGAACATCGAACTGCGCTGATCGACACAGATCATCACATTACGGTCTTTCTCTTCGGTATAGCTACGAACATGAGGCTTACCCGTTCGCATCGTAACTTTCCAATCGAGATTACGGATATCATCACCCAATTGGTAATGACGTAATTCTTCGAAGTTCAAACCACGACCACGGAACAAAGAGTTATGTCTGCCCGAAAGTACGCTGCCCGCTTTTAAATGAGGTAACAGTGAAAACGACTCAGCTTGAGCCTGAATTCGCACTAACCTTGAATAATCACAATACAGTCGTGGATCAAGGCCTTGCGATTTGGGAGCTTGTGTTGGCTTCGCCATGACGCCCCCTAGTTATCCAATCTCAACATTATCGAGCAGTTCTTCAACCACTCTTTGATGGTCAACACCATCGGCCAATGCGTCGTAAGACAACGAGAATCGGTGACCTAATACGGTTGGTAACATGGCACGCACATCGTCCAACGTGACATGGTCACGTCCTTGCAACCATGCATAAGCGCGAGCACATTTATCCAACGCGATGGAAGCACGCGGACTTGAACCAATCTCAATCCATTTAGACAAGTTTGATTCTGGGTAACGCTCTGGCTTACGAGTTGCCATCACCAAGGCCACAATGTAGTTCTCAACTAAATCAGAAACGGCAATGTCTGGAAGTTGGCGCCGAGCTTCAAGTACCAACTCAGGTTCAATATGTTGTGGCGTGACTAATTCTGAACTGGTCTCGCTACCGAGTTCCTCACTGCGCACAAGTCGAATGATGTCACGTTCCGCTTCGTCTTCTGGGTAGTCGACCGTCACTTTCATAATGAAACGGTCCATTTGCGCCTCAGGTAGCGGATAAGTACCTTCTTGTTCAACTGGGTTTTGAGTGGCCAATACCATGAACAAGTCAGGAAGGATGTGAGTTTGGCCGCCCACGGTTATCGTGCCTTCCGCCATAGCTTCAAGCAGAGCCGCTTGTACCTTTGCAGGCGCACGGTTCACTTCATCGGCTAAAACAATGCTGTTGAAAATAGGACCCGGTTGGAAATGCAGTTGCGGCTTGCCATCAAGCTCTTGATACACCTCCGTACCCGTCACATCTGACGGCAGCAGGTCAGGAGTAAACTGAATTCGACCAAAACTGGTGTTCAGTAGATTCGCCAGCGATTTTACTGAGCGAGTTTTCGCAGTACCGGGAAGCCCCTCAAGAAGCACATGTCCATTAGTCAATAACCCTATCACCAGAGCCCGAACGACGTGGCTCTGACCGATAACACTTTTCTCTGTTTGTTCAATCAGTTGGTTTATTGCTTGTTGCGCATGGTTCATAGGTCTTCCCTTAATTCAATCTGGCTGCGTACATCCTACTCACAAGCTCCATAACTATTAGTTATACACATGATAAACAGTTATAAACGCGATAATTGGTTACAAGCGGAATAAGCAGCAAGCTCGATAGCCAAGCTCACCTCATCGCTTTATTTAAACCTAGCTTTCAATTGGTTAATGGCTTCCGGCGGTGCCACTTTGCTCAATGATGAAATACATTGCTCAAACGCCTTTGGTACGCCCGGTATATGACTGTTTCGCGCCAACACTTCACACTGGGCATACAGGTGCTGTGGGTTGCGGCTAAATTGGTAAGCCTTATGCAGTGATTGACTTGCCGCAAGCACATCCGATTTTTCCAAAGCCAATCCGTACACATACCAATATTGAGGGTCGGTTTGCGCAGTTTCAGCGGCTTGTTTAAGGTAGTCCGTTGCTTGTTTGTAATCTTTCACACGAAGCAGAGACAATCCTGTGCTGTATGGCAAAACACTCGATTTAGGCTGAGCTTCAATACCTTGCTTCAAGGTCGACAACGCTTTTGCCTCGTTACCTTGCGCTCGATACAAATCCGCTAAATTGGCGTAACTGTTTTCGAAATAAGGCTCAATCTCGATAGCGCCTAGATAAAACTCAATCGCTTTGTCGTGCTGGCCTAAATCTCGGTAAACGTTGCCTAGGTTAGTACGTCCAAATCCTCTGTCGGCATTAAATTGCTGTATTTCAATGTACTCTTCTAATGCAGGCTTGATTTGGTCTTTCTGCAGAGGGTTCATTTCTCCCCAATAACGCACTAATGCGCCTGCGGTTTCTGAACGAATCGACAATACAGGGTCTTTCAGTAGCGGCTCTAGAATTTGCCAACGGTCAGTGAATGGGAAACCAGACGAGCCTTGTACCACACCCAAACGGATCATTTCATCATCATGTTTCACCGCTCTTGCCAGCGAAATAAGCGTATTCTTACCCGTATTACCGCCCAAACGTTCTAAGCTCGATGCACGAATGATATTGCTTAAGCTAGAGTCCTGAGCCGAGTATGCCAACGCATCCTCTGCACCTCTGTGCCCTATCGAGTCAGCATAAAAGGCAACGGCAAAGTGCTGCTGATTACGATACTTAGAATCTGGGAACCACTCACCGATTTGCTTATCTGCCCACTGGTCGGCTTGATCTGCATGACAGCTAGTGCACACGTTCGGCGTTTTAATGTGTTGGCTAATATCAGGACGTGGGATATGCCAACTGTGGTCACGCCTTGGGTCGACCTCCATGTAAGTCGTCTCTGGCATGTGACAAGTCGTGCATTGTGAAGCTACAGTATTCGCTTCGTGGAATGTGTGCTTTTCAGGCGTGTATTCTGATGCAATATGACATTGGCTACACACGGCTTCTTCGGCAATTTTTAGTTCAGCGGTATGAGGATCGTGGCAGTTAGTACATGTGACGCCTTTTTCAGCCATCACGGATTGAAGGAAAGATCCGTAAACGTAATCTTCATCGTAGATTTGACCATCGTTGTGGTAAAGCTCTGGGGTAATCAAGCTCAAGCGATACTTATCAAAGAAAGACCCGTTAACGTGATCACCCGTTTCATTTAACTGAGTACGACGGCTGTGGCATTGAGCACAGGTTTGAACTTGATTGGTATGGATGATGTCTTTTGGTTGCAGGGTTGAATTACCCTCTTGATAGATCCACTCTTTGACCGACTTCGACAAGTCGCGGTCAAAACCATAATGCGCCGAGACTGGAGCATCCTTTCCACCGTTAGCTTTTGCTAGCTGAGCCTTTTCAACGTGCTCACTCGCAGGGCCATGACACGCTTCACAACCGACATTAATCTCAGACCAAGTAGTGTTGTAGGTATTACTCGCGCTGTCGTAGTTTTTCTCTAGGTTCGTTGAATGGCAATCAGCACACATGAAGTTCCAGTTTTGACCGCTATTGGTCCAGTAGAATTCATCGGTGTTGGTGGTATCAGGATAGAGGTGAAACCAGCGTTGACCGCCTTCGCCCTCAGTGCGAGAATCCCAAGCGAAAGGAATCAACTGTACACGGCCGTCTTCAAATTCAACCATGTATTGTTGTAGTGGTTCAAAGGCAAAGGTATAGCTGATTTTGTAATCTTTAAAGTGGCCGTCTTGCCCTTCAATATTGACCCAGAACTCTTCGCCCTTGCGGAAAAATCGGTTGGGTTTTCCGTCATGAGTGACCGTTTGATCGTTGAAATCACCTAATACAGATTCGTCTGTAGCGTGCTTCATCGCCATATCATGATGAGAGCCCTCCCACGCTTCGACTTCTGCACTATGACAATCAACACACGCTTCCGAACCGACATACGTGGCTTTAGAGCCGATAGGTAAAGCATCAGAGCTAACGTGCGAAGCTACAAAGTTGGCCTTTGAAATATCAGAGTTGATATTAGGGTCTTGCTCGTTGGCATAGGCGTTCAGACTGAACAGCGACAACATCAGTGAAGACAAGATTGCGGATAATACTGCGACTCGCTGGTGTTTCAATCCGTTTACCAGTGAGCACAACCATGCAGACATAACATTCCTTGTTTTTATACATCCTTATGCTTAATAAGGTAGACGTAAAAACAACGAATTTACAATTATTTAGTGGCAATGAGCTCGATAGTTGTGACTCATATTCACGACCGGGATTTACTCATCGGTATGCGCATAAAAAAAGAGCTCCTAAGAGCTCTTCAATCTGTTCAGTTTCACTCAAACAATCACTTACTTGTTATGAGATTCCTGAAGTTTTTCCATTACCTGATCCAAGCTAAAGCTCGCGGCTTTTTGGCGTGGCGGGTATTCAGCAAAGGTTTCTAGGAACTTGCCGACATACGCCTGTGCTGGAACGAACATATAAGCATGGTCTAACAACCAATCGTAGTATGTATTCGAGGTAATGTCTGCGTTTTCGTATGGGTCCATACGCAGGTTAAACAGCTTAGGAAGACGTAACGTCACGAACGGTTCAGCCCAAATTTGCATGGTACCCGTTGCACGCTGCTCCATGAACACCGCTTTCCATTGGTTGTAACGAAGCGCCGCTAAATCACCATCATCGGTAAAGTAGAAGATCTCCGAACGACGGCCTTTCTCTTCTTCACCCGTTAGATAAGGAAGAAAGTTATAACCATCTAGGTGAAGCTTAAACGTTTTATCACCTGCAGTATGGCCTTTGAGCAGTTTCTCTTTGATTTGATCATCACCTGCGGCTGCTACGAAGGTTGGCATCCAGTCCATGTGATGCATAATTTCGTTAGAGACACTGCCCGGTTCAATCTTACCAGGCCAACGAACCATTGCTGGTACACGGTATGCGCCTTCCCAGTTGGTGTTTTTCTCACCACGGAACGGGGTTGTGCCCGCATCAGGCCAAGAGTTCATGTGTGGACCATTATCCGTTGAGTAGAAAACAATCGTATTGTCTTTGATACCCAACTCATCCACTTGCTTCAATAGTTGCCCAACGTGTCGATCGTGCTCAACCATACCATCAGCGTAGTTACCGACACCGGTTACGCCTTTACTGTCGGCTTTCACGTGCGTTCTAAAGTGCATACGTGTCGCGTTCCACCACACGAAGAATGGTTTGTCCGCTTTCACTGCGCGATCCATAAAATCAAGTGCCGCGTCTAGTGTTTCTTCATCAACCGTTTCCATACGCTTACGCGTCAGTGGACCGGTATCTTCAATCTTGCCATCAGCGAATGACTTAATGACACCACGAGGGCCAAATTTCTTACGAAACTCAGGATCGGTTGGGTAATCTTCATTCTCTGGTTCTTCTTCAGCATTTAGGTGGTAAAGGTTGCCAAAAAATTCGTCAAACCCGTGTGCTGTTGGAAGGAATTCATCTTTATCGCCAAGGTGGTTTTTACCAAATTGACCTGTCATGTAACCCATAGGTTTCAGCATTTCTGCGATTGTCGCGTCTTCTGCTTGTAGGCCAATGTCTGCGCCCGGCAAACCTACTTTACTCAAACCCGTTCGTAACACACTTTGTCCCGTGATAAAGGTAGAGCGACCCGCAGTACAAGATTGCTCTGCGTAATAGTCCGTAAACATCATCCCTTCTTTCGCGATGCTATCAATATTCGGGGTTTTGTAACCCATGAGACCGAAGGTGTATGCACTCACATTGGATTGACCAATATCGTCCCCCCAAATAACCAATATATTTGGCTTTTCAGCCGCAAAAGTGGCGCTGGACGCGGCCATCATCGCTGTACCCAAAATCGCTAATCGACGTTTAGCGCCATATTTCGCTGTCATAGAAACCTCTTCGTAAGTTATTTGCATCCTGCCCTACAACGTATAGTCCATTTTTTACACATGCGCGAGATTCCCTAAGCTATTAATCTTTTTGTCATTTTTATTGAGATACGGATACAGAAATCATCGATAAGGTTTACGCCAACAAACATGATAAGGATCACACATACAAACTAAGGCTTTATTCTACGTACCCACTGGAGCTGATATTAATCAATAGGTTACCTAAGCATCATAACGATTGGTTATAAGCACTATAAAAGGACGTAACGGAATTTTGAGAATAACATTTGCTCATCGATGCGTTGTTCTAACGCATTAATCTTAAAAGTGAATCGGAGTCCTTATGGGTACTAAAATTAATAAACTAGCATTAGGTGTTGGCTTATTAGCAGCTTCTTCAGCGGCAACAGCAGCGGAAAAACCGAATATTCTTGCTATCTGGGGTGATGACATTGGTGTTTTCAACATCAGTGCATACAACAACGGTATGATGGGTTACGAAACGCCAAACATTGACCGTATTGCGAATGAAGGCGCACTATTTACTGACCACTACGGTCAACAATCGTGTACTGCTGGTCGTGCTGCATTCCTAACCGGTCAAGAACCTTTCCGTACTGGTCTATTGACTATCGGTATGCCAGGTTCGGACCACGGTATCCCTGATTGGGCTCCAACGATTGCAGACCTTCTGAAAGAACAGGGCTACATGACCGCTCAGTTTGGTAAGAATCATATGGGTGACCAAGACAAACACCTTCCAACGAACCACGGCTTTGACCAGTTCTTCGGTAACCTATACCACTTAAATGCAGAAGAAGAGCCTGAAACATATTACTACCCTAAAGACCCAGAGTTCCGTAAGAACTACGGCCCTCGTGGTGTAATCAAGTCTACTGCTGACGGTAAGATTGAAGATACTGGCCCAATGACGCGTAAGCGTATGGAGCATGCGGATGAAGAGTTCCTAGAAGAATCTCTAGCATTCATGGAAAAAGCGGTAAAAGCTGACAAACCATTCTTCATCTGGCACAACACCACTCGTATGCACGTGTGGACTCGCCTACAAGAGAAATACCAAGGTAAGTCAGGTATCAGTATTTATGCTGATGGTATGTTAGAGCATGATGACCATGTTGGTGTGCTTCTAGACAAGCTGGATGAACTAAAAATCGCTGACAACACTATCGTAATTTACTCTACCGATAACGGTGCTGAAACGGTTTCTTGGCCTGATGGCGGCGCAACTTACTTCCACGGTGAGAAAGGTACAACTTACGAAGGTGGTATGCGTGTGCCTCAGCTAGTTCGCTGGCCTGGGACTATCAAACCTGGAACTAAAATCAACGATATCATGGGCCACCAAGACTGGATTCCTACTCTACTAGCAGCCGCTGGTGATGATAAAGTGGTTGAGAAGCTAGCATCTGACAAAGGTGCAACTTACAACGGTAAAAACTGGCGCGTACACCTAGATGGTTACAACTTCCTGCCTTACTTCCAAGGTAAAGAAGAGAAAGGCCCTCGTGACAGCATGCTTTACTTCTCTGCTAACGCTGAGCTAAACGCAGTACGTTGGAATGACTTCAAGATTTCGTTTGCTGTGATGGATGGTAACATTGTGGATGCAGTTCGTTTCCAACCAAACTGGCCTCAAGTTGTTCACCTACGTGCTGACCCATTCGAGAAAGCACCGCACGAGTCTGGTATGTACCTACGCTGGATGGCAGACAACATGTGGTTATTCGTTCCAGTAGGAAATCAGGTTCAAGAGTTTATGACGACGCTACCAGATTACCCTATGCAGAATAGCCAAGTACTGAACCCAGGTAACTTCAACCAGAATGCTTACATGCTTCAAGGTAAACTTAAGCAACTAGAAGCAGCCGCAGCACAAGCTAAATAAGCTACTCTAGATTAAAAATGTAATAACGAAGCCGTGGTGACTGAATGCAGTGACCGCGGCTTTTTAGTATCCAATACAAATAACATAAGACGCGAACCGCCAACTAGTACAATTCACACCCAACCTACCCTCTCATTTTTCAAAAATAAAAACTCACACTAGTCAATGTGAACCTTAATATATGACCGTTGCGTTAAGATTTCGCAAATTTTTTCAAATCCTTATGACATGACTTGAATTGGAGTTCTTACCATGCGATTGTAGTTCAACTGCCCATAAACAACTGTATGATTATGAAAACATTAAAATCCATCGCGCTGCTTTCCACAATTATCGCAGCGCCACAAGTGTTAGCTGACGTAACAATTGAAGTTCCTTCTAGCGCAGATGCTTTAGTCGAAGTCTTAGCTGTTAATGAGGCTAAACCTGATCTCGACGGTGGTTTCTTCTCTTCGAGCAAAACGATCACCGTTCCAGATGGCGTAAACCAAATCGTTTTCAAATATCAACTGGCTTTCAGCCAAGGTAACGACCGAGAGTTTGTCGATAGCGATACCATTATTGCTACTTTTGATGCGACAGACACAGCATTGACGTTTGACATGCCTAAGTTCCGTAACACCAACGAAGCGAAAAAAGGCCTTCAAAACTTAGATTGGAAACTGGTTGATGAAAACCAAAATGCAATCAGTGTTAAGCAAGACAAACTTATCAAAGATGGCATGCAGATTGGTCGTAAGTACCCGCAAGAAGCGAAGGAGTACAACCAGAAAGGCGGCATCGCAGCACTTACAGTAGGTGCTAGCGCGGGCGCAGCAGTTGTAGCACAACCCGTAACGCTTCCAGCAAAGATTGACGGAAATGCGGCGAATACAGCTGAAGAAATGTTGTATTTCTGGTACGAAAAAGCGGATGCTGAAACGAAGCAGAAATTCAAAGACTACGTGAACAAGTAGCTCAATGGTCTTAATTTAAAAACGAAAGAAGCTGGCGCACTGCCAACTTCTTTTTTGTCTTCATCTAGATGATTTAGGCTTATATAGATTAAGCAGACTCAGTCGATAACACTTTTCCATCTACTTTTGTTGGCCACCCTAGCGCTTTGTATTCAGCTGCTAGTAAATGGGCACAGCGGCTAGAAATTCTGGTCAAAATCAGCTTTAGCTAAGTAACCTTGAACAAGCTCTCGATATTGCTGCTTCAATGGCGCTTCAATAAAGCTCGCGTCTATCGCATTCAAACTAAACAGCGCTAACTCCTGATGCGTCATCTCATGAGCTTTGCTCACCGCATTAAAGTTATCCGACATGTAACCACCAAAATAAGCAGGGTCATCCGAGTTAATCGTTACAGCCACACCCTTTCTGAGCAGTTCGACAATGTTGTGGTCTTCCATCACATCGAATACACGCAATTTAATATTCGACAGTGGGCACACCGTCAGTGGCATTTTGGTTTCAATCAGCTCTTCGATTAGAGCTTCGTCTGTCATGCACTGGACACCATGATCCACTCGACTCACGCTGAGCATTTCAATCGCATCGACAATGTTTTGAGCCGGCCCTTCTTCTCCTGCATGCGCCACCGTCAAGAAGCCCGCTTGTTTTGCTTGTTGGAATACACGCTTGAACTTCTCTGGTGGGTGTCCTAATTCAGAAGAGTCCAGTCCAACCCCGACGATCTTATCTTGATGCTTCAATACCTCTGCGAACGTTTGAATGGCGCTCTCTTCAGATAAATGGCGCAGAAAACATGCGATGATTTGAGAGGTAATGCCCAACTCTTTATGACCCTGTTCAAGCGCACGATGAATGCCGTTAATAGCGGTGTCGAATGCAATGCCACGATCGGTATGTGTCTGAGGATCAAAGAAAATCTCAGTATGGATAACATTGTCGGCTTTACAGCGTTCTAGATAAGCCCATGTTAAGTCGTAGAAATCCTGTTCTGTGCGCAGTGCATCAGCACCTTGATAATAGATATCCAGAAATGACTGTAAATCATCAAATTCGTATGCGCGTCTTAGTTGCTCTGGGGATGAATAAGGCAGCTCAATGCCATTGCGTTGAGCAAGCTGGAAAAGTAACTCAGGTTCGAGCGAACCTTCAATGTGTAAATGCAACTCTACTTTTGGGAGCCCTTGAATAAATGCGTTCATATTTCACCTACTATGGATTTTAGGTGTGCACTTACTCTGAATAATAGACAGGAGGTTTTCTTGAACGCCATTACAAAGAGTAAGAACACAATTGTGATCTAAACCCTTCGTAATCAGCACTTTGCGGGAGCTGGTAGAGACCCCCAAACCATATCATTGGGGTTATACGAAGCAAACGGTTGCTACTATACAGAGTTTAATGGGAATTTCACTAATCAATTGCTCATTAACCGATTTCTAAAGCAGGAACCTGTTTGGTTCGATCTCAACGGTAATCTGGTCGTATTCTCGACATCAGCAACATATCGATGTACTTACCCGCTTTGAACGTACTGAGTCTTTTTGTGCCTTCTAACTGAAAGCCTACACGTTCATACAAAGCAATAGCGGCGTGGTTATCGGCATGAACCTCTAACTCAAGACGCACGAGATTAAGCCAGTTATCCGCCTGATTGATCGCTTCTTGCATTAACGCCTTACCGACCCCTTTACCATGCATATCCGGGTGAATAGCAATACCAAAACCAGCGCAGTGCCTGTCTCTTACCTTGGTGGTCATGAATAAAGTAATGTGACCCACTACTTTGCCGGAGACTTCCGCAACCAGAGTGAAATGGTCTGAATGACCAAACAGTCGCTCCACTTGTTCAGAACTAAGATAAGGCTTTTGTGAGGTGTTTTCTGAAACTGAAGGGCGGCGATAAATATCGAAAATATCTTGGCTATCCGTTGCTTCTAAATGTCTAATTTGTATTTCCAAAGCGCTTCCTTATCCTATTATTTCTATCCATAAGCTAATTTTCATATTACGGATAGCAACGGGAACCTACAACCTTTAAAGGTGTAAGTGCCCGAAATAATTAAACAAATAGTAAGACTGAACTTAAACTTCTGCTTTGATGAGTATTTTTAAAATAGTGTGAATATCAGAATTTATAATCCACACCCACACTCGCTAATACTTGCTCGGAGTTATAGAAATCGATATTAGAATCTATGCTTCTTAAACCCAGTAAAGTAATGAACGCCCAATCTTTATAGCCCATCAAACCACCAAACTCATAAGCTAAGAATGCACCGAATTCATTCTCTTCACGTACTTGCCCGTAAATTGGATTCGACTCATCATATTCTCGATCACTTGCATCTAGGGTGACAACAAAACCATGACGACCGATTCTCTTCGCGTAGTTTAATTCAATACCATAACTATCGAAGCTGAGTGCTCCTCCTTCTGCGTCTGAGTGGAAATACACCATTGAAGGAACAAATAGACCTGCGTGGTTTGGTAAGATAAAGCGGTATCCTGCTTTGGCGTACACATAGGTTCTTTCCCTTTCCAGCAGCACAGTATCTTCCGGAGATAAGCCTTGGCTACCAGATAGCTCTTCATCAACATCTGATTGCCCAAATGCGAGATCCGTTCGAAAACCAGTTCCACCGATATTAGTGAGCTGCAGTCGTCCTACATTACCTTTCACATCCGTTTCATTTCGATTAACGCCAACAGCATACGGATCCGTCCAAGCCTTACCCGAGATAAGCGTAGGAAGAACAGAAAAATCCAATATGGTGCCACCAGAAAGTTGATATCGATAACCGATCTCAAACGCAATGGTACCTGTTGCAATATCCTCTCGTGTCGTACCCGCATACACTTGGTGAGTCAGCGATTCGCCAAAAGTATATTGAACAGTACCCAAAAAGCCGAGTAGCCCTTGGTTTTCACTCTCCCCTTCCTGGGTGTTGGTGGCTTGATTCGAATCTTGTTCAGTACTCAAATTACTACTGTCAGAGTAGAAACCGGCCAATACACTGAAGTTACCGCTGAAGCCTTCACTTGGAGCAAGGCCACTGTATGCAGGCATTGAAGCCAATGCAGAAAAGACTACTGGTAAAACAAACCTCATATTCACATCCATTACTTGAATAATCACCAAATAACTATAAGCATCAAATAACTATAAGCATCAAATAACTATAAGCATCAAAATGGAATTGTAACAAGCATTTAACAATATAAGTTTATTCGCTTGGCGCTGTCGATATCGCTAACCATTCACTCAAAGACACAACAAATTGATCTATCACGATTGGGCTTTCGTAATACCTCTCGAAAATAACGGACAAAACTCAAAGGAAGACAATATGTTTAATAAATTAATCAAAACCATGTCAGTGCTAGTTGCGACGCTTCTTTTTACGGCTTTTGCTCACGCTGACCACCACGGAATGAAGAAAGATATCGTTGACGTGGCGGCTGAAAACGGCTCTTTCAACACCTTGGTAGCAGCGGTAAAAGCGGCAGGCTTAGTTGAAACATTGAAAGGTGACGGTCCCTTCACTGTGTTTGCGCCAACGGATGAAGCGTTCGCTGCGCTACCAGAAGGAACGGTTGATATGCTGTTGAAGCCAGAAAACAAAGACAAGCTGATTGCAGTACTGACCTATCATGTGGTGCCAGGGAAAATAATGGCGTCTGAAGTGATGAAACTTGATAGTGCCGTAACAGTGCAAGGCGAAGCGGTAATGGTAGGAATTGATCACGGCAACGTGATGGTCAACAAAGCGCAGGTCGTGATGGCAGATATTGAAGCAAGCAATGGTGTTATCCATGTGATTGATGCTGTATTACTGCCTAAATAATAAAGATGAACACAAATCAAAGGTTCTTAGAGGGTGTGACAGGCTCACACCCTTTTGACGTTTAAATACCAAGTTAAGATCGGTATCAAACTAGCCGAACCTGCCTTTATATAAGCAAGAACCCGGATTACATAAACAAGCGCCCGAATATCAGAAAGGCCGCCATCGATACCACCTTCGTGAAGACCACTACCCAGATGCAGTCACCAATACTAGAGTGCGTCGCTTTCCCGAGTAGGAACACAAACAGAATCAACCCTAACACCCAACCTACTGTTGGAATCAATGACACCAGAGCAACGATAACAGCAATAGTAAGAAGGGATTTAAAATCTGCGACCACGAAAGACATTTTAGAGGCGATGTACATACAACATGCGGTGATTAATGCGTCCATCACAAACGCTAAAGCTTCAATACCCACTTTACTTCCTTCACTGATATTAGTTGAAGTGAATATTATCTCTAAAGAGATGATTTTTCTTGAATAAGAGAACAAAAAGCAGGTGAAAACTGTGTCAAAAATGAGATTACCGTTCGTCTGAAGGCATAGGTTTATTTGTTCGAGTCTTCTAAGCCTTTGACCAGTGCTCGCGACCGAGTCTGATTTGCTTTTTGATAGGCATCAAAGCCATCTTCGCGTTTACCTCCGAACAAACAAAGAAACGAGTTGATGACAAATGAAAAGAATGAGATGACGACAACAAAGAGAGGAAATAGCCCCGACACCCCAGCATCTAAGGCAAGAACGCCAACAGCGAAGGACAACATCGACACCAATGTATATAGTTTAGATCTACTCACATGACTCATGAACAACACTCCTTGTATTCATTCAATGTTTAGATTAGACAAATTATCTTGCACACAATTTGAACTCATCGACAATATCAATAGATCAGGAAAAGTTATCCTTAATAAGGTTCATTAATATTTCAAACTCGGTTTCTGTATCCCTAAGAACACGAGTCCGCCTATTCAGCTGCCTTGTCCATCTTCAACTATCTTTTCCATCACGTAATTGGTCAGCTTTACGCCACGCATTTCGACTTCCTGTTCATTTACTACCTTAAAGCCAAGGTGCTCATAAAAAGGCCTTGCGGTAATACTTACTTCAGAGAAATATCTCGATACGCCACGAACTCGACCCACAGTGAAAACATGTTCCATCAACGCTTTCCCGACACCCTTCCCTTGATATTCGTGGTGACAGAAAAAGTGATCAATCAAGCCGTTAGGTTGCAGGTCAGTATAGCCAACAACGCAGCCATCGAGCTCAGCCACAAAGGGTTGTAACCCATTCATACGCTTTTGCCATAACGCAAAGTCAAAGCTACTGGGTGCCCAAGCTTCGACTTGCTGTTGAGAATAATCTCGAACATTCACGTTACGTACGGTATGAAAGAAGATCTCCCACAGTGCTTTGTCATCATTCGCTTGATAGTTTCGAATTCTAATCACAACATACTCCTTTTTGTCTTAAGTCCTTTCTGAGGTGAAAATAAACAGCTGAATCAGCAAGCTTTATAACCTAACAGCCTCAGCTTTAGAGCAAGATATCAACGATAAAACACAGCGAGCCAGATCGTCACCGCATCTTTATCCGCCCTCAGCACCTTGTGTTTTTCACCTGCGGAAATATTGAGATAATCCCCTTTAGACAAGGTAACAATGCGACCATCTTCAAACTCAATCACCCCTTGCCCATCGATCACCATCACCCATTCATTCTCATCTTGATCATACTAACCCTCGTCTGGTGAACTGTGTCCATGCGACAATATTCTTTCGATTCGAACACTGTCGTTGGCAATCAGGTCATTGAATATCTCATTAGGTAGTGATGAAGGAACATCATTGTAAATGTTTGGCATCAAGCTCTCCTAGCTAGTATTGAATTGAATTGAATTGATTAATAATTTGGGCCTTAACTTCAGTTGTAAACCTAAGCAGCGGCACTCTTTCTGAAATAAAAACGGTAATAACCCACCAAGTTACTGCAGATAAACAGCGCCTCCATAACAACCGCTGTTGGCGAGCCAACTAAGTAATTGTGAACCAACCAAAAGCTGGTTCCGATGATCATCAATTCTCTTAATCGACGGTCATCTTTATTGAAGGCAGCAAAGGTTTGAAATACGGAGGCAAAGCAACTCAATATGCTAGTCAGTCCTGAGTAAGTCACTGCGGTTGCGACCACCGACATCGAACAGAACAAATATTTGAATTTGGATGCGGTAGAAAATACGCTCGTCAAATAGCGAATCGTAGCAATCGTCATTAAGCTCGCCGCTGTCCATTGTTCAAGCAGGATAAAGTGACTCGAAATAAGAACGCCAGCAAAGAACAGACAAGTGACGATTTTCTTCCTTTCCTTGAATTGGAATGACAGAAGATCAAAACAAATGGCTATCGCGACTAATACTTGAGAAAGGTAAAAGGCAGACACGGTGATTCCTTCAATAATACATTACGCCCTAGCCGCCTCTTTTAACTGTGAACAGTCGAATAAAACGTACTAGGCGGTTCCAACGATACAGGTCAAACAGCGCTCTAAAACTTCTATAGAGACCTAAAGCTTCTATAGAGATCTAAAGCTTCAACACGCCACTAATCACAGTGGTCGCAGAACCGATTAACTTTATTCGCCCATTAGCTAAGAGCTCTGTCGACATATAACCACCACGACGAGACGCCTGATAAGCACTGAAACTGCTTTTGTTGAGCTTTTCTGCCCAGTGCTGCGTCAATGCGCAATGCGCCGAACCAGTCACAGGATCTTCATTAACCCCAACCCAGGGTGCAAAGTAACGAGAAACAAAATCAAGTTCCGTATTTGCTGCCAATGCTGTGACCACAACACCGCGACCTTGAATGCCTTTTAACGCATCAAAGTTTGGTGAAAGCTCCAATAACACTTGTTCGTTGGAAACTTCGATTAACTGCTTAGAGTCAAATTCTCTGAATGAAACTACTTGATGCGGATCTATACCTAGGTGTTCAAGCAGCGTGAGGTTGGGTTCAGAACGCAATGATAGCTGTGTACTAGGAAAATCAAGCTCGATAGACGATTCACAAACGGCGGCAGATAATTCCCCAGATAAGGTGTTAAACACGACCTTATCACCTGTCTCAAGCAGTCCTTGTTCTTTCATCACATGAACCGTTGCCAGTGTGCCATGTCCACACAGCTTCACTTCGACTTCGGGAGTGAACCATTTAAGCGTCATAGTGTTAAGCGCGAGAAAAGCCGTTTCAGATACCGCCATCTCTTCAGCGATTGAAAACATTAACGACTCATCCAACGACTCTTTGGAGATACAGACCCCGGCAGGGTTCCCTTTAAACGCTTGAGTTGTAAACGAATCTACTTGATATATCTCTAAATCCACAATGGCTCCTAAATGCACAACATTTCCCAAACCGGCAATCATGGCTCGTTGGGACATAACCTAGATATTGCTGCCCACAATAAGCACAATCACCTTGTGCTACAAGTCTTTAGCAACAACTTTATCGATACTTATTGAGAAACGAAACAAATGATAAACAAAACGTTATAGAAGTGTTTTTAGGGATAAAAGAACATTGAACATAAGAGTAAATCGCGATGGCAAAACAAAGGAATAACGACGATTAATGCGAGCGAAAACCCGAAAAAGGTAATCACCGCATCATTATTTAATGCTTAATATTTGCATAATAACTTGTAAGAATGGATATTATGATGAATATTAATTTAAATAATCCATTCACGGACAATAAACTGGAATACGTACTTGTGTTGAATACGATACGACGGAGTCATCCTTGCCTCACACGATAAAGGTTCGGTATCAAGTAGGAGTAGCAAGTTGCTATTTGCATGAAATGCATGAAGTTGAAGTTAAATTAAGTGCCTAAATTTGAATCATGTCGCAAATTTTGGGCTACGATTTAGTTATCACGTACGAAAGGGAATCCGTCAGTGAAAGCGTTTTGCGTATCAATACTTGCGTCAACATCCTTTTTGGCTAGCCCTGTATTTGGCCAGCAGCATGATATTTATCTCTACAATTGGGATGAATTTTTATCTGACAGCGTCGTTACCCAGTTGAGTGATACCTACGGCATCTCACTAAAGCAGCAATATTTTTCTGACGAGTCCATTCGTGATGAAGTGCTATTGAGTGAACGACGAGGTGCGTTTGAATTGGTTGTCATTGAAAGTATGAAACTGAAAGCGCTGGCTAAACAGAACTTATTCCACAACCTGAGCGACTTGCAGCAATCCCTTTCAAGCAACTTTGACTCAAGATGGGTGGATGGGTGTGGCGAATATGGAATCCCCTACGCTTGGGGGACATCCGGCATCTTATACCGAAGCGGAAAAGTTGAGACTCCCAAGTCTTGGGGCGCTCTTCTAGACCCTGAAACCAAAACCAGCGGCCGAATCAGCATGTATTATGAGCCTACGGATTTGGTGAGTGCTGCGCTTCTGATGAATCAATTTGAGCCGTTTACCAACAACGAACAAGAACTTCGAGTCGCTTACAAAACGCTACAAGCACAGAAGCCTCACCTTGAAAGTAATGAATACGTTGTCGATTATATTCGTCATCCCGAACACTTAGCCAACATCGACCTCGCCTACGGATACTCAGGTGACAGCTATGTGCTTAATGATGCCGAACCTGAGGCATCTTGGGCCTACACAGTGCCTCTAGAAGGAACAACCTTATGGTTAGAGTGTATGGCTGCAATTAACAACGGAGAGCGATCTCCACAGGCAACCACGATTCTCTCCTTCTTATCGCAACCCGAAATCGCCGCTCAAAACGCAATGGATTCATGGTTTGCAACGCCAAGTTCAAAAGCAAAAGCACTCACTTCTCAGGAGTATCAAAACGATCCCGAGCTTTTCCCGAATAAAGAAGTATTAGATCGCAGCTACCTTTATCAGCCGTTAGAACCGAGTAGCATTCAAATTCGCAATCGTATTGTCGACAGTTTGAGATAACTCATGCCAGTATTGAAGAAGCTCTATTTTGTACTTTTACCAACGCTGACATTTGTGCTCCTGATAGCAGGAATCGTGATGTACAACTTCGCATCAAATCATGCTAAGCACATGTATTTGGACAAGGTGCAATCTGATGTGAACACCGCTTTAGTCGCGGCGGAATACGAGCAGCTCGGCTTGTCCTTACTAGTTAAAGATATCGGTTCTTCGTTGCAGTTCCTCCGCTACATTCAAAATCCTGGCGACTACACGACTCTATCGCTATTGGAAAAACGAGTACTCCGAGTATTAAGCCAGAATCACGTCAATCAATTTGGGCAACGCAATGTTTATATCGTGGACCCTAAGTTCAAATTAACGCTTTCGACTCTCAGAGCCGATCCTTTCGAGGGGCTAAAAATCCCTGACAAGATTTATGAAAGAGTCTTCGACATATACACCTCGTTAATCAGCAAGAAGGAACTCTCCTACGAAGGCTTCTCTTATATCTCGATCAGTGGAGAGCTCAGATACTCGTATGTTGCAGCAATTGACCCTTACCTCCTTCCTCAAGACAAACGTGCAAGTAACAGTTTAAATCGCTACATCTTGATTGCTGACGGACCTCTGATACAACTCTCTAGCTTATTAATCAAATACAATGACGATGACAATATTCAGTTCTTAATCGAGCCATCCTCTGACGCTGCCAACATCGGAAATACCCAATTCGTTATCAAATCAATTGAGCAAACCCAAGATAATATCAATGTGCAGATGACCAGCCGAAATCTCATCGCGCAAGTAAATATTCGAGAACAAAAGTTCAACCATGAGAAAGCCATCATCACTAAACAAACCTTGTTAGGTGGCTTTGGCACTCTCTTTACGATCATGTTGATCGTGCATTTAGTGGTGCGTTACCAACTTGTGCGCCCGCTTAAAGACTTACTTCAAGAGATATCGATCGGCGGGCTCAAACTTAGATACTTCAAACGCTCATCAGGGCAAAGTGAAATTGATGGTTTAAAGAACGCGTACATAGACTCATTAACAGAGTTGAAGTTCGAAGCCGAATTCGACCAACTCACCAAGCTAGCTAACCGACGCTCTTTCATCAGACACCTTGATGTACGACTAAAAAGCTCGATGAGCCCACACTGCTATGTGGTTTGTTGGGACATCATCGATTTTCGTAAAATTAACGATCTCTACGGGGCAAAAGTTGGTGATAATGTACTGATAAGCTTAGCTAAAGCACTGAAAGAGACACTACAAAACCAACAAGCCTCTTTGGGCTTTAGTTGCAGTGATTACTCTTTAGCCAGACTGGGAGGGAATCAGTTTATCGCGATCTTGGAGATGGGTAAGAACCAAGTGATAAACGAAGAAATTGAGAACATCAACAATACGCTGACCGGCACCACCTTCCTTGACTACTATGGGTTTCGATTATCACTCGCAACAGGTGTTTTACCGCTCGACACGCCAAAGTTCGATGAGATTTGGCACCGATGCATCGATGAAATGTTAGCTAATGCGAAGTCTCATAGTGATGGCGAAAGTCGTATTGTTTATGGCGAAGAGTTGTTACATACCTTGGAACGCCATGACGTTGTAGAGAAAAGACTCTTAGAGTGCTGCGAAAGTGACAACTTTGAACTTCGCTTTATGCCTATTTTTAACGCCAAGACACTTGAGATAGATGGCGCGGAGTGCCTGATTCGTTGCCCAGCCTTATTCGATATCGATGCGGGACCAGAAGAATTTATCCCAGTTGCAGAAAAGAGTAACCTTATTGCCAGGCTCGACATGTGGGTCATTGGCACCGCGATCAAAAGCTATAAAGAGCTTTCAGAACTTCATAAATACAAGGGCACTCTGTCAATTAATATCTCGGCGATGGAGCTCTACAACCGTAATTTTGCCGACAACATCCGTAAAGTACTCGAACGTTATCAAGTGCCACCTGGCAACATTATTATAGAGATTACCGAGACCAGTTACGTGAAAAGTACCAAGCTTACGGTGCAGACTATCGAGAGCCTCAGAAGCTTAGGTTTAAAGGTCTCCCTTGACGATTTTGGTACGGGCTACACAGCGTTTAACCAACTTCTCCACTACCCTGTGGATGAGCTCAAAATTGATAAGAGCTTTATCGATAACATGGTAGACGACAAGGCCGACCGCAAGATGGTCGAATCTATGGTTAACTTAGGCCACTCTTGTGACACGCTAGTCGTCGGAGAAGGTGTTGAGTCGATAGAACAGTATCATTACCTCAGAAAAGCCAACTGTGACCTAATACAAGGCTACTTCTTCAGTCAGCCACTCACTTATCTGGAATTCATCGAGTTTGTTCGAAACCATAACCCGCAAGCAATTTTAAACCCGCAGTCTGTTAGCAGTTCGAGATCTAACGAGCGAATCGTTGCACTCACTCAAAAGCAGTAACCTTAAACCTAAACCTCAAAGCCTCTCTTCCTATTCAAGCGCGGAAAGCCACTATAGCGTAAACGCCCCATGAACCTACAGGGCGATATTACTAATGTTTGAAGTTCCAAGGCAGGAGTGCATCGATATCGGGC
>NZ_JBFRTU010000071.1:0-22755 GCF_041474275.1 Vibrio sp. 10N.222.52.B7
TTGTTAAGTCGTGGCGCTTTTTTAGTTCATCGCTGATTTAGTAGCGATAGCAAAGGCTTATGGCTGTTGCTTAGTTGGTGCTAGAGCGATTTCACGGATACATACGTTCTGTGGTTGTTGGTAAGCGAATGATACAGCGCGAGCGATATCGTCAGCTGCCAATACGCCGCCCATGTCTTCTTTCCAAGAATCGTAACCGTCCTTGATCTCTTGAGATGTTGTGTGAGACAGAAGCTCAGTTTCAACAGCACCCGGTGCGATAGTGGTAACACGAACATTTGAAGCAGCAACTTCTTCACGAACGTTCTCAGAGATAGCGTGTACCGCGAATTTAGTACCACAGTAAGCTGCGTGGCTTGGGAATGTTTTCTTACCCGCAATAGAGCTGATGTTGATGATAGTACCTGTGTTGCGTTCCATCATCGGAGCAAGTACAGATTGCATGCCGTTTAGAAGGCCAATAACGTTCACGTCGAACATTGTCTTCCACTCTTGAGCGTCTTGAGTATCGATTTGACCAAGAAGCATTGCACCAGCGTTGTTGATAAGCGCGTCTACAGGGCCAAATTTCGCTTCACCTTGTGCGATTGCTGCATCAAAAGACGCTTTGTCTGTTACGTCTACTTTTACTGACAGTGAGTTTGGTAGGTTCAGCGCTTCAAGGCGGTCAACACGACGAGCTAAAAGTAGCAGAGGGTGACCTTCATCGCATAGACGACGAGCGATTGCTTCACCAATACCAGAGCTTGCACCTGTAATTACGATTAGTTTTTTCATTTTATTTCCTCTGTACTTTTTTGCGTCGGTTGGCTACGACGTATTGTTTAAGTGCATTCGAATCAAGTGCTTGTTGCCTTGCTTCGTTGCGATGGAGGTATATTAAGGAAAATAGCATTGTTGATATATAGCGCTTTACTTGAAACACTGTTGTTGTGGTGCAACAATAAGTGCGTTCATTTTATTACTTCATGCTTTTTAAATTTCACAAGTAAGCTGGCGGCCATGCTCAATCAAATTAACCTGTCTGATATTCGTTCTTTCGTGCTTATCGCTCGTTTAGGTAACTTCACCAAAGCGGCGGAGGAGCTGGATGTGTCTCGTTCCCACGTATCACGCCAAGTGAGTAGTTTAGAAAAACAGATGGGCGTGACCTTGTTTATCCGCACCACTCGAACCTTAAGGTTGACTCACGCAGGGCAAGATCTGTACGCGAGATGTGAACAAGCCTTAGATAATATAGACCAAGCCTTGATTGCTGCTGTGGATGACGTCGAAGAAGTACGTGGCGACATAAAAGTAAACTGTGTTGGCGGTTATCTGGGCGAGGTGATCATCGCGGATCTGGTCAATGAGTTCATGCAACTCTACCCAGACATCAGCATCAGCCTTGATTTCAGTAGTAACCGAGTCGACTTGATTGAAGACGCGTTCGATATCGCATTTCGTATGGGAAGCCTTGAAGATGCGGGCTTTATCGCGAGAAAGCTTTTGGACATCGAGATGGGAACGCTCGCAAGCCCTGAATATTTTGCTCGCAAAGGAAAGCCAAACCATCCTAAAGATCTCATTCACCATGACTGCTTAACGGGGTCTGTGCGTAAGTGGAGCTTTCAAGCTTTGGATGACACCAAGAAAACAGTCGATGTTCATGTCACGGGTAGGCTGCAATGTAAGAATGGGCGAGTGTTAGTACAGGGCGCGAAATCGGGCAACGGAATTATTCGTGTACCAACCATCTATTGCTTGCAAGAGATCAATGATGGGCAATTGGAGCAGGTGTTTAATGAGTGGATAGTGCCGAAAGTGGACTTTTCAGCGATCTATCATCGAGACCGCTATCAACCGAGCCGAATTCGAACCTTCATTGATTTTGTGAAAGGCCGTTTTGAGCAAATGCCAGTCAGCTAAATAGTGCGTGCTGTCCATTATTTGGAATAGAGTGGATTTGCTTGGGCTTACATCTCGTCGATTTCGTTTTGTAGACTTTCCAGTTGATCCAGAATCAGTAAGAACTTCTCACCAAAGGGCGTCACTTGATATTCAACTCTTGGTGGGAGTTCGTTGAACATCTGCTTATCCAAAATCCCAAACTCAACATTTCGCTTCAAGCATTCATTCAATACTTTGGTCGATAACCCTTCGACCGAGCGCACCATTTCACCGGGGCGATTAATGCCATTTGCCAGTAATTGGTAAACCGTTAGCGACCATTTACAGCCGTAGATGGTTTCGACCATACGAGCGGAACGCTCTGGTGCCGATTTTCTTGAAAAAAAGTTTTCCTGATTTTTCATAAAGATGTACCAATAAGTACCTACCTAACCGATTTGTACTTACTATTCATAGTGTTAGTTCAAAGCCTAAGATTACCACGTTCACATGACTTAGGAGATAACAAAATGAACTTCACTAAAAATGGTATTGCAGTCGTAATTGGTGGCACAAGCGGCATGGGCTTTGAAACAGCGAAGCAGTTAGTCGCTCAAAACATCCATGTGTTGGTGGTCGGCAATAACCCAACTAAGTTAGATAAAGCGGTGTCAGAGCTGCAATCGCTCGGTCATGCTTCAGGCTGGCAAGCTAACCTTTATGATGATGCAAGTGTGTCTCGTCTTATTACGCATTTAGAGTCGCTCGAAGAAGGTATTGGTTACCTTGTGAATGCGGCTGGTTACTTCAACCCTAAAGCGTTTATTGAACACCAAGAATCTGATTACGAGCAATACATGCAGCTCAATAAAGCAACCTTCTTCATCACTCAAGCTGTCAGCAAGTTGATGATCAAAAACGGTGGCGGAAACGTGGTAAATGTAGGCTCTATGTGGGCCAAACAAGCTATTAGAGCGACACCATCCTCTGCGTATTCAATGGCAAAAGCTGGCTTGCACGCTTTAACACAGCACATGGCGATGGAGCTTGCGGACTACAACATTCGCGTGAATGCGGTTTCTCCTGCTGTTGTTAAAACGCCGATTTACGAATCTTTCATCAAACCTGAAGAAGTGGATCAAGCGCTAGAAGGCTTCAACGCGTTCCATCCTATTGGTCGAGTAGGTTTGCCGAAAGACATCGCTAATAGCATCTCTTTCCTACTGTCAGACAGTGCAGATTGGGTAACGGGTGCAATCTGGGATGTTGATGGCGGAGTGATTGCTGGCCGCAATTAATTAGGATTCTTTTTAGGTGGCTATCGCGCAGGCAAAATAGCAGCGAGATAGCCTCCTTGATCAGTATTCGCGTAGAATAGAAACGAGAAAGACAACAATAATAATTAAAACGATAACAAGAGTAAGGTCGCCATTATGTTCAATATGGACTTTTCAAAGAGACTGGTTATAGAAACCGAGACATTAGATTGGGTCGCAAGCCCTGCTAAAGGGGTTTGGCGTAAGCCACTTGAAAGAGAAGAGAAAGAATCGGGCCACACGACCAGCGTGGTGAAGTACGATCCTGACTCTTCGTTTTCTGAGCACCCACATCCGCAAGGTGAAGAGATCTTCGTATTAGAGGGTGTGTTCTCTGATGAAACCGGAGATTTCCCAGCGGGCACTTATATCCGTAATCCGCCGGGCAGCGCGCATTCCCCATCCAGCAAAAATGGCTGTACGATCTTGGTTAAGCTCAACCAATTTGACGCGAGAGACTTAACTCAAGTTCGTATTAATACTTTGGAAACAGAATGGCTTCAGGGTATTGGCGGCTTACAAGTGATGCCACTGCATGAGTTCGAACACGAGCATGTCGCGTTAGTGAAGTGGCCGGTTGGCGAACGTTTTCAGCCGCATCGCCACTTTGGCGGTGAAGAGATATTTGTACTTTCTGGCACCTTTAAAGACGAACATGGTGAGTATCCAAAACACACATGGATGCGCAGCCCACACATGAGTGAGCATTTTCCTTATGTGGAAGAAGAGACGGTTATCCTAGTGAAAACAGGGCATCTGCCATTGGATTAAAGGAATGCTCAGTAAAAGATGAGAAAGCCGCATTGTTTTGAACAAGCGGCTTTTTTTAGTTTTTATATATGAGCTGACTAGTACGCAACACCAATACGTTGGCGTGGGAATTTGCCAGCTTCGAGTTCATCAATCATCGCAATAGCGTAATCGCTAACGGATATTTTGCTGTTGCCATCTTGGTCGGTGAGCAGTTGGTCGCCACCGGTACGGTAGGTTGATAGTTTCTCGCCCGGGAAGATTTCTGCGGCAGGGCTAACGAACGTCCAGTTAACTTCGCTATTAGATTGCTTGAACACTTCAAGCGCTTCACCCTGTGCTAGTGCTTCGTTTTTGTAATCTGCTGGGAAGTCAGGAACGGTCACTAACGGTACGTTTGGTGCTACTTCTAATGAGCCTGCACCGCCAACCCACAACAAGCGCTCGATACCGATACTTGGTAATGTGGCTAGCAATTTAGTCGCAGTGTTTTTTACGATGTCGTGATTACCTAGAGCGCGTCCGCCAATCGAAGTAATTACTGCATCAACGCCGGATAGTGCGTTTGCTAGATTTGCGGCTTCGTCTTGTAAATCAAATGAACGAACTTCAATGCCTTGGGTTTCTACGCGGATTGCATCTCTTACAACAGCAACAACTTCATGTCCGCGAGCTTGAGCTTCTTGAGCGATGTGACTACCAATCCAACCTGATGCGCCTAATACTGCAATTTTCATAATGTTTCTCCAATTATCTAATTTATTGAGTCTGTTTCTCGACAGCCATTGCAGTCTAATAGCTCACTAGATTGCGATAAATATCGTAAAATGATGTAGATTGTATCTATATAGTTATCTAATAGACTTGGTTCAATGGATAAGAGAAAGTGTGATGGATAGATTGACGGCGATGCGTAGCTTTGTTGAAGTCGCAAATTGTGCCAGTTTCACTCAAGCAGCAGAGCACTTAGATATGAGCCGGTTGCAGGTTTCACGTCATATTCGAGAGATAGAAGGGTGGCTAAAACAGCGGTTGTTGCACAGAACGACTCGTAAGGTGAGTTTGACGGCTGCAGGGGAAATCGCCTTACAGCGCTGCGAGAAAATACTCCATGAAACGGCGGAGTTAGAAGTGACCGCACTGAATCAAACCGATGCTCTTTCAGGTGTGATTCGAATTGCTGCTCCGATTGGTTTAACTCAGCACATGTTGTTGGATGTGGTTGAGCAGTTCACAGAGCTTCACCCCAATATCACGGTAGAACTTTTTGCTTCTGACCGTTTTGCTCAGCTGGTGGATGACAGAATCGATATTGCGCTGCGTTATACCGATCAACCTGACGATAGCTTGATTGCACGAAAGCTAATGGTTATTGATTCAGTGGTGTGTGCCTCGCAAGCCTACTTGGACAAATATGGTGAACCTGAAACGGTCGAGGCGCTTCGAAAACACAATTGTTTTCGTCACTTGAATGTTTCTAAGTGGGATTTTGTTAAGGACAATCAACACTATTCGGTTGAGGTGTCTGGCACTATCAAGGCTAATGATGTTGGAGTGCTAACTCGTGCCGCACAGCACGGGAAAGGGGTAGTTCGTTTACCTTGTGACTTAGCCAACCCACTGATTGCGAATGGCAAATTGATACGAATATTGGATGAGTTTGTTTCGCCAAGCAGCGTGCTTTGGGCGGTGTATCTGTCTCGCAGCTATCAGCTTCCGGTTGTTCGTCAGTTTATTGATTTTGCGGCACAAGCTTGGGCTAGCGATATCAGGTCTAATGATGTTAGAAACTTCATAGGCAATGATACATAGCGACAAAAATTAAAAGCCCATAAATACAAAAATCCGATATCAATGGTGATATCGGATTTGAACTCAATAATTCAGAGTTCCAGCACGCTCTCCTCTCACGAAGTCTTTACATGTAATGGTGTACGGATAATCGGGTATTTATCACCTTTTCGTTGATGTCTGGTAAAGGCTGATACAAGCTTCTCGTAATGTCGGATAATACTTGGTCGTAAACTTGCGACACGACGCTAGAGATATCACTGGTTAATTCGTACATGCTATCTGCCGGTTGGGTCGCTTCGTTACTTGATGCGATCTCTGAGAGTGCATGCATCGCTCGCGTACAAACCGGTGACCCACTACTAAGAGGGCAGATAATCGATAACTGGTTGAGTTTTCTGTGTGTCTGAGAGGCGTAGAATTTGAATCTCAAATACTCCTCAGGCTTCTCCATATCAGGGATACACATTCGTAACTTGGTCAGGATCTCCATGCAATCTAAGATCTGTTGCCAATTCATGTGGTACTCACGGCTCATGTCTTCACGCTCAGACTGAATTAGCCAGATGATCATTACTTCATCCATCAAGAACATGCTATGGCGAATTGTTTTGCCATGAATCGATTGGTTACGCACCAAGCTACGGTTTTGCCAGTCGCTGTGCATAGCGATGAGCTTGAGGTGATAGATGCGATACATAGGGCGGCTGTCAAACGACACATGGGATTGAAGCAGCTCAGATACCTCAAGTATGTTGTCGTAAATCTCGTTCACTTTACGAATCGAGTCGCTAGACAATTTATACGCCAGAGCATAGTGCGTTGCCGCGCGATGTTTGCGTGATAACAACAATAATTCTCTAAGCAGAACTAAGGTTTCAAACCTGTGTGATAGCGCTGTTTGTCTCTTCCTTGAGAAATGAAACAGGGCCGCAAGTACTAATAGGGATAAACCCACTGAAATAACTACAAACATATTCAACTCCTAATATTTGTATACCTACTTAGTGGTAGTGCAGACACCGTGCCAAAATAAATAAGTGTTATATTTCAGTTGCTTATGATTTCTCTGTGGTTATGGATGATCAATGATGGTGCATGACTTCACCATTCGAGTGAATGTTTCTCATGTTTTGCAGGATTTTTTGAGAGGTTAGTCGTCGGTGGGGAGATGGAACTTAGATTTCAGTGTAGGAAATGAAGAAGGCCTCACCCTTTATATACTTTTAACTAGAAAAAGCAGTAAGAGTGAGGCCTTTCAATGTTCATTTCTGAGTTTCGTTAGCTTAAGTGCTAAGAAGCGTTTAGCACTAAACGTTACGCAAGCTTAAGATCGAACTCAGTGCGGTACATCACCATGTCTTCAATGGTCAGTACTGGCATGTTGTGTAGTTTACCGAAAGCAACGATCTCTGGCGCTTTTGCCATCGTACCATCCGGATTGGTTACTTCACAAAGTACACCGGCAGATTGAAGACCAGCCATTTGCATAAGATCTACTGTACCTTCTGTGTGGCCGCGACGAGCAAGTACACCACCTTTACGAGCACGCAATGGGAATACGTGGCCAGGGCGAGCAAGGTCAGTAGGCTTAGCTGTTGGATTTGCAGCTGTCTTGATCGTTGTTACACGGTCAGCGGCAGAAACACCTGTTGTTACACCAACTTTCGCTTCGATAGTGACGGTAAACGCAGTTTGGTTTGCGCTGTTGTTATCAACAACCATAGGTGGAAGTTCAAGTTGGTTCGCTTGCTCGTCAGTTAGACACAGACACACAATGCCGCTGCATTCGCGGATCATAAGCGCCATTTGAGCATTCGTCAGGTGTTCTACTGAGTAGATGATGTCGCCTTCGTTCTCACGATCTTCATCGTCAAGTAGAAGTACGCCACGACCTTCGCGTAGAGCTTGCAGTGCGTTTTCAACGCGAGTGATTGGTTCGCCAAATTCGGCAAGTAGTGAAGACTGATTCATGGTTAAACTCCTAAAATATCACCAGAATCAGGGCTGTATGAGGGATCTCAACCGAGCACAACAAAGCCTACTCATTACAAGTCAACTTTAGCTCATTATGGTTTTATCCAAAACGAAATGCACCCGCCTAAGTTGGAGGTACGAACCCAACTCACGCGGGTACGCCTTTCCAACTTAAACGAGTGTGTTTTCATTCTCTCTCATCCGGACTATAACCGTCGGCTCTGGCATCTCACCAGATCTGCTGACCTCGACGAATCGAGCGCTCGCGGGCTTATCTTTAGATTTTGCTAAGGACATACCGCCGGTGGGGAATTTCGCCCCGCCCTGAGAATAAAAATTAATAATCTGTTTTGCTTTTGAAAGCAGACCAGATGGTAATCCTTTCAATAGTGGATTTAAAGGACTGACAGCAAAGTTTTTAAGATTCTGGCCTTATAATCCGGTAAGTGTTCACTTTATCAGCAGAACGCGTCCGGTAGTCTATTAATGGGATGATGCCTTTGTCTCATCTGGTTTCAGTGGTTTTTGCTATCTCTATGAACATAAATGGATGTTGAACATTATTGGTGCTGGCGTGGCTGTTCACCGAATCAATACTCAAGAGGTCCATTAATCGAATATTGTTACACCATGACGGCTGACTGACCGTTTTGACATAAAATTGATATTGACGATGCTAAGCTGCGATAGCATCCGACCACTTTATCTAAAAGATCTTAGCCATGACTTCTCTGTTCTCTAACAAATCCAAAGGCTTATTACTGCTCGTTCTAAGTTTGTATTCCCTCATACCCTTTTTGATCTTTGGATCTGACTTCGACCTTGGAAGTGCTGTTTTGCCTTTCTATGGCGCCTTCATAACGTTTGTGACTTACTCTGCGGGCAATCAAGGGTTCTTGGTAACACTAGCGATTTTGTCTTTAGTATTGTTCACGATGAAGTTTTCCAAAGCGAAGTTAGTCAGTCTTTGTCTGCAGCTCGGCCTGTTGTTGGTGCTTAGCTTTGCAGCGAAAACCTTCTTAAAGCATTCCACTGAGAGCCCTCGTCCTTATTCTGAGTATTTGGTGACGCAGGAAGTGGTTGATATGCCGGAAGTGTTTTACGAATTACCATTGGTTGAAAAGAATGCTGCGATTGAGTCTGTACAAGATAAGGTGAGCGAGTGGCGAACGCGTCACTGGTTGGGTGAAACTGACTACTCTTTCCCATCTGGACATATGATTTTCGTCGGTGTGTGTTTGGCGTTCTTTGGTGGTCTTCTCCTAGAGGCGAAACGCTTTTATCTAGTCGGCGGTTTACTGGTTTGGGCTGGTGGTGTCGCCTATAGCCGTGTTTGGCTTGGCATGCATCGACCAGAAGACTTAGCCGGATCTATTGCCTTTGCGGGTTTGATCTATTTATTGGTGCCGCTTATCTCAGAGCAAAAAATAGAACGCTATTTACCTGCATTTTTGAAACAGACTTCTTAGGGATCCGTCCTCACTGCAAAAGAAGGGCTCAGATTAGCAGTACGTAATAAACGCTACTGATTGAGCCCTAGCTCTGCTTGCTTCTTTTTGGTTAGACCTAAGGACACAATTCGGTGTGACTCAATGAGATAGTATCTCAGCTCCTCATCCCTTTGTGGCGTGCTTTCAAACAGCTGAATCCATTTCATACCGCGTGAAGCAAAGTAGGGTGCGGGTTTATAGCCCGGCTCTTCTTTGAGAAAGTCGAAATTCTGATCGGACGCCTTGAAGATAAACGCAGGCTCATCTTTCGGTCCCCAACCACCAATCGCAAACACCTTGCCACCCACTTTCCAAACGTGCGAGTTATTCCACTGCATCACATAACTGGTTGCAGGCAGTGACTCGCAGAATGCGTTGAATTCGTCGTAAGTCATAGAGCGTCCTTTTATCTATTGGGTGTTTGTGTTGGTTTTCTAAGATGTCTTTCTTCTTCTTATCTTTATCGCCAATAACTAGCCAGCTAAACCCTGCCAGATTGCCGTAAAGCCACTGAGAGAACATAGCAGTAATGAACCAATGCGTATCTTCTCTTTAGGGATGCTTTGTGTCGTCATTAACGCCACTTTGTAACCCAACCAAGCAGCAGGCAGCAAAGGTATAGTGATGATCAAGTGGTGTAGCGTGAAGAAGCCAATTGGGATCTGTACAACCAACGAAATGATCGAACTAAACACGAAAAACGCAGAAAGGTTACCACGAAGCTGATTGGCATCTTGGTGTTGGAGTAGCAGTGCCATCGGTGGACCACCAATACCAGAACTGGTGCCAAAGAACCCAGAGAAGAACCCCGCAATACCCATCTTAGTTGGGGTTGGTTCGAGTCTAAAGGGCAGTAGGCTAACAATCACGGCAAATACTACCAATAAGCCCAACCATAGTGATAACACGCTCGTTGAAACCATCACCAACAAAGCACCACCTGCCAGTGACCCAGGAATACGGCCCAGCAATGCGATTTTTAATCCGCCAATAGAGATATTTGCTCTATGTTTAAAAGCGTTGAATAACGAGATAAACAGACCGATCAAACAGATAGGCGCAGGCACATAATCTGGAGAGACCAAAAACAGCAGTGGGGCTGCAACAATGGCCAAACCAAAGCCGATTGCGGTTTGCACAAACGAGCCGACAAAAATGAGTGTCATTGCGATAAGGACAGTCTGATCTATGTATTCCATAAGCCTGCGGATTAGTTTTAAAGGAGCGGGTGGATACTATAAATGAAAACTAAAATAATAGTCTTATTATTCAGTGAGCTTTATGCCAGTTTCGCTAGTTATAATTTCTACTATAACGACCAACAAAAAAGCGAGTGAGTATCTCAGGATGCTTCCTTTCAATACTCACTCGCTTTATTGGAACGACTTGTTTACGCTAGTGGGGGAGTCAGCATAAAACGTTAAGCCATTGCCAATTTCAGTCGCTCAATGGGCTTGTCATTGATTGGTAAATGGATAAGTGCTGCTGCAAATGCCAGCACCACCGTTGACCACCAGATTGGCTCGTAAGAACCGTAGTAATCGTAAATACGACCACCCACCCAAGCGCCTAAGAAGCTACCCACTTGGTGAGTAAAGAATACCAAGCCGTACAACGTTGATAGGTAACGGGCACCGAAGATCTGACGAACTAAGCCAGACGTTAGCGGAACTGTACCCAACCAACAGAATCCAATGGCCGCACCGAAGATAGCCGCGGTTGATTCAGTCACAGGCAGAGTCACAAACGCACCGATAACCACAGTACGCACTAAGTACAGTGCCGACATTACATGACGCTTGCTGAACTTATCGCCCATTACACCCCAGAAGTAAGACCCGAAGATGTTGAAGATGCCAACGTAAGCCAGTGCCATCGCAGCGCTGCTCGCGGGTAGGTCTTTATCTGCTAAATAGCTCGGTAAGTGCGTTGCGATAAACATTACGTGGAAACCGCACACGAAGAAGCCCGCGTGAATCAACCAGTAACCTTTGTGAGCAAACGCTTCAGACAACGCTTCTTTGAGTGTTTGGTTCTCTTCAGCTTGCGCTTGTTTGTTTGAGGCTGCTTTAGGCGCTCGCATGAACAGCGCAAAAGAGATCATCAAACAACACAGTACGCCAAACACTTGCATCGCACTCTGCCAGTCAAATTCATTCAGCATGTATTGTGCGCCCGGAATTACCGCGAACATACCAAATGAACCTGCAGCCGTGGTTAAGCCAAACGCCTTAGCCGCGTGCTCTGCTGGTACAACTTTCGCTACTGCGCCAAGCACGATCACGTAACTTGTCGCACTCAAGCCAAGACCAACCAGTGCGCCTAACGAAACGTAAAGCATGCTCGATTCGGTAGAAATTGAGGTAAGAAGTAAACCCAAACCGTAAGCACATGCGCCAGCAATAATGATGCGTCTTGCTCCCCATTTGTCAGCGGCCATACCAACAAAAGGTTGGAACACACCGAACAATAAGTTTTGTAGAGCAATAGAGAAGCTGAAAAACTCTCGACCCGTGCCGAAATGCTCTGAAATTGGCATCATGAAAATGCCGAATGATTGTCTGATCCCTAGACTGATAATAAGTGTGCCTATCCCTAGCCATACCAGTAAAGGAAAACGGAAAATGCTCATTCTAATACTCTTAAATTAATGGTGGTGATGTGAGTGGTCTTGCGCTGACATGTGTTGGTCAGTCATCTCATGGTGATGTTCGTGCCCAGAATGATCATGCCCTGACTGCTGGTGGCAACCACTGCTTACGGCATGCTGAGCCAAGAGATCAATCAATGGCTGACTGTGATGCACAATAACCAAACTAATGACGAGGAATAACGTCATTCTGGCAAGTTGGGCAAAAAGAGATTGTGAAAACATACGGTGTTGACATGCGCTCAATGTTGTAAGAAGTCGCGCATCATAGTGATGAGTCGGGTATGTATCAAATGACCATTTGTGATGTAGTCTATGCGTCTTATGCATAGATTGTCGCTTGATTGGAATTGGTATAAAGCGCGCTCAATAAATAAGAAAACTTGAAGCTCGTTAGTTAATAGAAACAAGTATCTAATTAAGAATGAAAGTCTAAATTAAGGCTTATAACTAGCTGTTTAATTTAAAGTTTCACAAAGCTGTAAAAACTAATATACAAACTAATCACTAAGCAACATTGCTCGTTCACTCGACTTATCTGTCAAACATCGTAAATTTGGGCATAAATCGTTTCAAGACTACTGAAACGCGATGTTAAAAGATTCAGGGAGAGTCATTCACATGGATAAAGATCATAATCTTCGCGAAAACTTACTGGCACTGATCTTAGGTAGCGCATTGGTTTCACTCGGCGTTATCTTTTTCAACCAAGTCGGTTTGCTCACCGGGGGCACGGCTGGTCTAGCGATCTTCATTACCAAAGTAACAGATTTGAGCTTTGGCCAAGTATTCTTCGCACTTAACTTACCTTTCTATATTTTGTCGGTTGCTCGTATGGGCTGGCGCTTCACAATCAATACGTTTATCGCGGTTTCGATTGTTTCGTTCGCCGTGGATCACTTGTATCACGTGATTCAAATTGCCGAAATTCATGCATTGTATGCAGCTTTACTTGGTGGTGGCTTGATTGGTACCGGCATGCTGGTGATTTTCCGTCACAAGATGAGCTTAGGTGGCTTCAACATTCTGGCGTTGTTCTTACAAGAACGTTTTGGAATTCGAGCAGGTAAGGTTCAGATGGCATTAGACTGCACGATTGTTGTGCTTTCTCTGTTCATTGTTGATGTGTCATTGGTTCTTCTGTCTGTGCTTGGTGCGATAGTCACCAACTTGATTCTAGCAATGAATCATAAACCGGGGCGCTATCAACCTGTGGTAAAAGCGGAAGCAGCATAGTTCGGTTCGCTCAAGCTCTAGATTTGCTTAAGTAAAGAGTGATTTGCAGATTATGAAAACAACAAAGCCAGCATTAATTGCTGGCTTTGTTCTATTGAAATAACGGATTCGATGTAACGATTAACACTTGCCGCAGCTGGCGTTCGGCTTAAGCTCGCAATCAATCACATTGCCTTGTTGATCAAGGGACAAGTTACAACACTCTTCAAACAGGTTCTTAAGATCAGCACGGCTTTTTTGCACGCGGGATTTAACCGTTGAATAGCTGACGTTCTGCGCTTCTGCGATCTCTTTTTGGCTTTGGCCTTTGATGTCGACCGCAAGCAGTAGCGATGAACTTTGTTCTGGCAATGCCTGAATAAAAGGTTCAATACACAATGAAAGTTTCTGCTTAAATTCAGAGTCGTGGTCTAAATCGGTAAACCACAGATCTTCAGCATCAATTTGGCTATCACGTTGTTGGCGTGCATGCTTACGGTAGAAGTCGATAATGGTGTTGTTGGCTAACTGGAACAGCCAAGCCTTAACACTGCTAGCATCTTGTACCTTATCTAAGTTCTGATAGGTCTTAATCAAGATATCTTGGAGCAAGTCGTCTACATCCGCAGAGTTGTTGACCTTTGAATGCAGGAATGACTTTAATGCTTGCTGATACTCGGCCCAGACTTGTTCGAGCTTCAAAGGTGCATTAGTTGCACTGTTCATTTACGCAACATTCGTCTTGTAAGAAATCAATCACACCTTCTAGGCACTCATACTCCGCCACGCAGAATAGAGTTCTTCCTTCTCGTCTTTGGCTGATTAGGCCCGCAGACGCCAAGCTTGATATGTGGTGAGACAAGGTAGAACCGGGAATGCCTAGCTCTTCTTGTAGGCCGCCAACTGCAATGCCTTGGTAGCCAGCTTTAACGACACTCTTATAAATGGTTAGGCGAATAGGGTGCCCCAACTCTTTAAGTGCTTTCGCAACGACTTCTAAGTTCATATTAACTCCTCAAGATTTAATTTCGATGTTAGTCGAAATGTATGTCGAATTCAAATTTAAAAACGGTGTCTGTGTAAGTTATTGAAAAACTGTGTTTTCGAAAATCATTTCGATTTTTATCGAAATAATGCTTGTTCTGGAGCTGTTTATTTCTATAATTCGAGAATATTCGAAATTAAGGGTTGGTTACTTTTCTCATAGAGCCCGACCTTCAATCCAGTTTGGAGTTAATTATGAGCAATGAAATGTTAACAATGCTGAAAGACGCACTTGATATGTTCGCTTTCTTAGCAGTAGAGCTAATTATCCTTTTCTTAGCGATCAGCTACATTGTTGGGATTCTTCAAGAGTTCCTTACACCAGAAAAGATTCAATCTATCCTGAGCTCACGTAATGGTAAGGGTTATGTAGTAGCAGCACTACTGGGTGCAATTACACCTTTCTGTTCATGTTCGACCATTCCTTTCTTAAAAGGATTGCTGCGTGCAAGAGCGGGTTTCGGTCCAATGATGGTGTTCCTATTTGGTAGCCCACTATTGAACCCAGTGATCATTGGTTTGTTTGTGATTACCTTCGGTTGGCAAGTTGCTGTGTTCTACTTCCTTGTAGCAATGACGGTGTCTGTAGTGGCTGGTTACGCACTTGAGAAGCTTGGCTTTGAGCGTTACGTAAAACCTGAAGCGTATGAATCAACAGGTTCAGCTTCAAGCTGTGGCACTAGCTGTGGTGACTCTGCTCCTAAGAAAGCAGCACCGGTTAAAGCAGAATCTTCATGTGGTACAAGTGCATGTGGCGAACCTGCACCCGTAATGGCGAAAGAGACATCTTGCTGCGATTCTAAAAAAGAAGAGCCACAAGTAACGGTTTCATGCTGTTCAGCGGATGGAAGCGCAACAGCTGAAATCGTAGAGAAGAAAGAACCTAGTCGTTGGATGAGAATTTGGTTCTCAACTTGGAAAGACTTCAAACAAGTTTTCCCTTACCTAATGATGGGTATCGCGATTGGTTCATTCATCTACGGCTTCATTCCTACAGACCTTATTGCACAGTACGCTGGTGAAGGTATGTGGTATGCGATTCCAGTAGCAGCCGTGATTGGTATTCCACTGTATATTCGTGCTGAAGCGGTAATCCCACTAAGTGCAGCTCTAGTACAGAAAGGTATGGCGTTGGGTTCAGTAATGGCATTGATCATTGGTAGTGCAGGTGCAAGTTTGACGGAAGTTATCCTGCTTAAATCAATCTTCAAGAACCAAATGATTGCAGCATTCCTATTCGTTATCCTAAGCATGGCGATGGGTGCAGGCTTCCTATACAGCTTCATCTTTGGTTAATCAGGTCTGATTTCGAGATAACACCATTGATACAAAGAGATAGATAATAAAAAAGAGCTCACATAGTTGAGCTCTTTTTGTGTTTAACAAACCATGCATATCAGACTGGGTTTGGCAGCGCAGCCGAAGTTCCGTATGCAGCGAAAGCATTGGTGGCTAACACATCACAGTGATGACGATTAATGGCATCGCCGTAATTGTTAGTGATTCCGGGGAACTGAAAGCGATACATCGGAATCCCATAACGACGCTCCCTCTGCTGACCGATTCGATCTTTACTTGTCCATAACAGTCGGTTCTTTGCCGTGTAAGTCATGCCGTGCATTTTATTGAAGTGCTCTTCATTACTGCGCATTTGCTCGTATAACTCGATGATGCGCTGCCTAGAAAAGTTCAACGTCGAGTTCGCCTTAAGTTGCGTTCCCCAACCCATTAATACCTTTTCCATGAAATCACGAGTCACTAGCCCAGGACCAGTAAGTAAACCCGCACCTTTACTTCCGCCAGAGGTATTCGCGTTCCCTACCAAAGTGCCGTGTCGGCCTGGCATGTAGGTTGTGTAATATTTAGTGGATGGGGACAAGCGTGGCATTCTCGCTTTGAAAGCCAATGAACGTTCGTCTTCAGCAAAAACACACACGATCTGTTTGACGTTTTTGCCCAGTAATTTGTAATCCTTGAATGCGTTCATCCCACCGGGAACGGGGTCGCACGCAAAAATGTTGACTGGAATATGGCTTAGCTTGGTGTCTTTGAGCATTCGGTTCGCCAATTCAAAGCAACTGACACCACCTCGACTCCAACCTACGATGTTAACTTGGCTAATCGGTTTAGTTTGGCGTTCAATCGCTATGTTCTGTTGGCGAGCAGCGATACCTTGTTTTAGATCGGCTGCCAGTGCTTGTGAGTCTTTCAACCAATCCTGATATTTTTGGTTGGTTGCGAAAGGCCAAGCTGATTTTTCTGGGCGAGATTCACTAAGCAGTCCTTTTGCTCTCTTCATGTAGTTATTCTTATCTTGTTGGCTTCCGCGCAAGATATTCAGTACATGACGCATGTTGCTGTCGATGCCTTTGCCTAGCAATGTTCCCTTAACTCCAGAATACGTGTCGTCCTTACCTTGCTTCAACCATTCGTTCTGATTCCCACTGCCAACGCCATCCACTTGAATGTAGTCAATCATGTCTCTGCCCGTTGCATTCTTCGCTAGCGTCGAAATCAATTCGCCAGAAACATAGTTTTTGTGGTTGTTGTCTTCTGAGTTTGAGCCTGTACCACAGAAGAATACGGTTAATACGCTCATCCTTTGCCTTTAACACGATTAATTAAGATTGGAATCAGTATAGAAGTGATATGAGAAATTTATAAGATTGAATGAGTTAGAGAGAGGCATTGCTCCGAAAGTTGATGTAATTAGTCTGAAAAAAGTATCGCTATCCAATTTTTGGAGTGCTGTATATCTATAATTTTAAAATTATCATTAATATCTATGTTTCCGTGTTGTTAATGCAATGGTGTCAGTATTTTATATTATTGGTTAATAATTGGACTGTTTTTACATCGATATCTAGTATTTGTATAAGGCCGACCAATCCAATAGCATTCATTAATATTCAGAATGTTACGTTTATTTGACGGTGGAAGTGTCAAAAGTATGGAGTTAATGAATGAGAGATAAATTAAAAATTTACTGTCTTGGGACCCCAATCGTTGATGCGGAAGATCGATTTGATATCGCACAAGTAAGTGATATTGAGCAACTGCCAGAGTTGTTAGGTGGTGTAGTTTTTCTAAACACGGAAGCCAGTGTACAAGATGATTTATTAAGTCAACTTCACCGTTGCAGAAAGTTTTGGTCTTGGAAGATTTATGTATTTGAAACTAGCGCATTATCAGTTTGTTTATCTGATGGAGTTTTAAATCAAGATACTATTGAGGAAGAACTGACCCAACATAGTAGAACGTTGAACAGTGTTTCTGCATCGACGGATGCTTTAGACCCTTTAATTGGATGGTTAGGGTTGGAGCAAGATCGACGACTAGTCCCTCATCACTCCCTGACTCTGAAATCGATATATTCTTACCCTTTAGTCGACTTATATTATCCAGAGTTAAGTTCTACATATCGTTTTGTTTTGTCAGAAACCAAGCGTGATACGTTTGAATATGATGAGTTGATCAATCGAATCCGTGTATGTTCTGACTGCGCTAGTGCTCATTTGAATTACATCGAAGTGTGCCCTTCATGTAAAGACATTGATATTACCGAGCGTGTCTCATTACATTGTTTCACCTGTGGTCATGTAGCCGAACAAGGACAATTTAAACGTAACCATAAACTGGAATGCCCTAAATGTTTAACTCAACTTCGTCATATCGGTGTGGATTATGACCGCGCGTTAGAGACTCATTCATGTAACGTTTGTTCTCATTCCTTTTCTGAAGCTGAGACTTTGGCTGTTTGTTTTAGTTGTGACGCCAAGAATGATGTTTCTCAGTTGGTTGTCAGGAAAATCTATTCATTAAAATTAGGTGTGCAGGGCGAGTATATATTCCGTCACGGCGTCAAATTATCTGCTCCACAGCTGACACTACGCGGCAAAGTAGACAGCGGGTATTTTTCAAACCTCCTTGATTGGGTCAATCGTATCGCTATCCGTCATCAAGAAGAGCATCTTCTCCTAGGTCTGCATCTTCCTGATTTAGCTCAATATGTATCTAAGAATGGAGATGCGAAAATGTTTGCTTTGATCGAGCAAATTACTGAGCGCCTTAACGGTTTGTTTAGAGACTCAGATATTTGTTGTCAATACAAAAGTGATGTTCTTTTCGTATTTATGCCTAAAGCTAAGATGGAACATATCAATGTTCTGCGTGAAAAAATAGAAGCCCTTTGTCTACTTATTGAAGACGATGATTTTACATTGAATGTGTTTGCTTGGAGCCTTCCTGACCCCATGGTTAAAGAGGACGTAGGGGCGTGGTTAGAGAGTAAAGTCGGCGAAATTTATGCTGTCGAATAGCCTCAATCTTCAACAATATTTTTGGGGGATGTTACTCGAAAATGCAGAGCTATGGCTCATGCTGTTTCCCATGATGGTTATTGTTGAATTGCCACTTTTTTTACTCGTGTTAACAGGGATATTTCGTTGGTCTTATTCTGAGAGTGATATTGAGATAACAGAATACCCGAGCATATCTTTCGTCATTACTTGTTATGGCGAAGGGGATGCGATTGAAATTACGATAGATACACTAGTTGAGCAACTGTATCCCGGAAAGATTGAAGTGTTAGCGGTAGTTGATGGCGCAGCTCAGAATGAAGATACATATCAAGCTGCGATTCGAGGTGAGCAGAGACATCAATGTGTAAAAAATCGAAATGTTCGAGTTATACCCAAGTGGCAAAGGGGAGGAAGAGTATCAACATTGAATGCTGGTTTAGATAATGCCACCGGCGATTTTGTTATAAATGTTGATGGCGATACTTCTTTTGATAACGATATGGCACTGCAAATGATGAAGCAATTTACTGACAAGAATGTGATTGCTTCGGGTGGTGCGTTGCGTGTAAGAAATTGGCAGGACAACTTACTTACTCGTATGCAGTCTCTAGAATATATGTTGTCTATGCAAGCAGGAAAAACAGGGCTCTCAAATTGGGGAGTGCTAAATAATATTTCTGGAGCCTTTGGTGCATTTAGAAAAAATGTATTAAAACAAGTTGGAGGTTGGGATACGCATACGGCTGAAGACCTCGATTTAACGATGAGGCTTAAGCAATATAAGAAACGCTACCCAAATAATAGATTGGCTTTTGCACCAAGAGCTGTCGGTCATACTGACGTGCCTCATACCTTAAAAGGATTAGTACAGCAAAGGCTTAGATGGGACGGAGATTTATTGTTTCTGTTTTTGAGGAAACACAATGAAGGACTAACCCCCCGTTTACTGGGTTGGGGGAATTTCATCTTCACTCTCGTTTATGGTGTATTGCAAAATGTATTGCTGCCGATTCTAGTTTCAGTGTTCATGTTTTATATATTTTGGGTTCACTCAATTGATTTTGTTGCTGCATTGATGATTCTAATTTATTGCGTGTATTTGTTTACCGTAATTCTATTTTTTACTGTTTACATTGGTTTAGTTTCTGAAAGGGAGAAAGAGGATCTAAGAATGGCTAAATGGCTACCCCTCTATCCTTTTTATCAGTTTTTTATGCGCTTGATTACTGCGTTCTCCATGATTAATGAATTATTTAGAAGAAGTCACGAAGAGTCGAGTATGGCTCCTTGGTGGGTATTGAAAAAAGGCAAAAGGTTTTAGCAATGAAAGTAAAATTTCATCTGGATAAAAAAAACAAACCTCAATCGGATGATGGTGTGAAGGTTGCTTACGGACAAGCAAAAAGAGGGGGCTATCGCTTTCGTTGGTATTTGATCTTGAGCTTGGTAATAAGCCCACTTTTATTCGTGGCTTATTTTTTCTTGAAGACAAATTTTCTCGTGATTGCTCCGGCTATTGTTACGTCTTATCCAGTTACTCTGACTGCTAAGGTTGCAGGCATTGTTGGGCCGATACCCATAGACGACGGCACTCAAGTGGAGCGAGCACAGACTGCAATTCAATTGACGAATTTGGAAATTGAAGCTCAAATTGAGTTTATACATGCGGAGCTGTTAGGGTTAAAAGTCAATTTACCAAGCGATATGGAAGCATTGCACTTAAACGGTATTGCAGAAACGCGTCGGAACCTCAGTAAAGTACAGCAAATTCAAAAGCGTTATGAAGAATATCGTAAAAAAGGACAAGTATCGGATGTGGATTATGCCAGTATTGTTGGAATGGGTAACTCGCTGAACAACCAGTTGAATCAACAAAAGCTTGATTATCAAAGCGCGAAATTGGCTGAAGAGGAGCGGGAGTTAGCTGGACCAGTTAGTCAGGCTAAACGTTCATTGATGAAAGATTTAGCCCTTAAGCGTGTAAGAGAGCAAGAGTTATCGGTAAAGTCTCCCTATGCGGGTCGCGTCGTAGACATACATGTTGTCGAAGGGCAGCGAGTTTTTGAAGGCGATGAGCTAGTGACGATAGCAAAAAATACCGTTCCTCATATCGTGGCTTACCTAGACCCTAAATATTTAGAAGACGCGGTAAAGGGAGCAAAAGCGTTGGTAAAGTTTCCTAACGGTAGCTCTTTTGAAGCTGAAGTGTCCGATTCGGTAGAAGTTGTGAGCAAATTACCAAGCCAGTTAGTAAGCCCGTTTGAAGGTCAGCCGGCGTATTTGAAAGTTGTATTGGACTTTATTACAGCACCGCCGGAAGAGTATTGGGTTGAAGGGATGACAGTTAAAGCTCGTTTTTAGTTCGGATGTTAACTGAACAAAGGAGTGAATGGAGCGTGATCGCTCCATTTTTATTTCAACAGCTATGAGTTGAATCAGAAGTCTCTTAGATCAAGCTCATTGTTGATCAACACAACACACTGAGAAGCAAACAGCATGTTCGGGCCTAAGCTGATCTTTTCTGTTCCTAAGCGCTTTAAGCTGTTGTAGCTTTTCTTCGGCATTGGGATGTGGTCAGTCAGAAGGAAACATGGGTTTTCCGCAATCTCTGCATCACGGATAAAGTCGCCTTTCTTATCCATCATGTACAGCTGGTGGTCTTCGGCCAGTTCTTTGACCAACTTTTCAAAGCTCATCGTACGAACAGTGATGCCCGGTTCTACCTGACGTGTTTGTTCTTTTGTCATGCCTTGAGAAGCGTCAACCGCTCTTACTACCGCAGATAACAGTGCAGATTCATGAAAGCCGCCAATGTTGGTGATTTCATTTGAATCGAATGTAATGGTACGTGAAAAGTCTTTAGTACTTTCTAGCACAAGGTGCACGGTGACATTCTCACGGTGAGATTGAGCAACGAAGATCGTGTTCATCAGAGTATGAGCCAGAATCTCAGTATGAGCGTCTTGCCCAACACCTTCTAAGATAAGTTTACTCTCTGTAGGGGCTGCGCGAGCGCGTAATACAAATGAACGCATGGAATGTACCTTGTCAGTATGTGATAAAGCGAAACAGACTTTATCAACATGAATTGATGAATAACCAAAATTATGACGGTATGTAACTCTTTTCTATTAATGAAGTCAAATAGAGTTCCGTATAGCGCCAACCAGAAGAACTCTGCGTATTAAATAGAGAATGACCACATTACAAGATGGTAAGGGTTGAAGCGACCAAATGTTTACGTAGATAGTATGCGCAAATTATTAGGTGACTTACATAAGGAAGTAGTCGATGAAGTTACAGAAGATCAATAAAGAAGAATATAGAAAGAAGATGAACCTGCTGTTGGTTTCGTTGGTTGGGTCACTCGCAGTGTTCGCCATTGTATTCGGAACCATACTGATCGAGCTATTCGGTTCAGGGCAATCAATCGCAGGCGAATCGACAGGTAATTTCCACTTGAACGTATTAGGTGTGATCTTATCAGTCGCATTGAATGCATTTATCGCGAGCCGTGTGAAAGGGCATGATTACTTCAAAGAAGCGCTTTATGTATGGAACCTTAAACAAATCCATAATCAAATCTATCGTAAGCTCAAGCGTATTCAACCCAAAGCTGAGCAAGGCGACCGAGACGCGCTGACCATCCTTTATTTCTATTACACCACGCAAAAACAGGTATACGACCTAGACAACAACACATTGACGATAAAAACAGTTCAGCAATCGCTAGATAACATCCTAGAAGTGAGTGAGAAATGGAGCATTGAGCTAGATATAGAGGCTTTTTCGAAAGATCTAATCGCAAAGTTTTAAGTAATACACCCATTATTGTATGAGCTTTGACCTGTGAAAGACGCTTTTGACGTAAAAGTAGACACTTAAGCAACTTTTTTGAATTTTTATCAAAAAAGGGGTTGCCATGTTTACGATGATCTCTATAATGCCGCGTCACTGACACGGCAGACGCCACAAGGCTTCAGCGGTAATCAGTAAGACGGAAAGTTCGAAACAAATTAATTTTAAAAAGTGTTTGACACTTAAGATTAAATCGCTAGAATTCACGTCCGCTTTCAAGGGTTTCTTTGTAAAAAGAAAGTTTCGATAAGCAAAGCTCTTTAACAATTTAAACCTATCAATCTGTGTGGGCACTCGTTGATGAATATCAAAAAATGAAACTTCGGTTTCAACTTGATTTCAATGAACTGAGTGACCAATCGATAATTTATTATCGGCACAGTCAATTCATTACCATTCTGTTCCTATTTATTTAAGAAGAGAGGGGTAATAGCTTTAGAATTACATGTTTCTGTTCTTTTTCGAAAGAGCGGTAAATATTAGTTTTGAAGTCA
>NZ_JBFRTU010000072.1:0-33785 GCF_041474275.1 Vibrio sp. 10N.222.52.B7
GATTTTGAGTTGTAGGGTTTAATTAAAGCAAAACGTAAAGTTTAATTATCAACTAAGACATTATCTTATTAACATTATTGTTATTTAATTGCTTGTAAGGGATGGAACCATTAATGAAAAAGCTTGCTTTAATTACAGGATCAAAAGGCGGTATCGGCTCAGCAATTTCCTCTAAATTAGTTGCAGACGGCTATCGTGTTATCGCGACTTATTTTACTGGAAATTACCAATGTGCCTTGGATTGGTTTAACGAAAAACAATTCACCGAAGATCAAGTGAGATTGTTTGAATTAGATGTTACCAATACTGCGGAATGTGCGCTGAGCTTAAGCAAGTTGTTAGAAGAAGAAGGCACGGTGGATGTGCTGGTCAATAACGCAGGTATTACACGTGATAGCGTCTTTAAAAAGATGGATGCCGAAGCGTGGAAAGATGTGATTGAAACGAACTTAAACAGTTTGTTCAACGTGACTCAACCTTTGTTCGCTCCTATGTGTGAAAAGGGTAACTGCCGTGTCATCAACATCTCTTCCGTCAATGGTCTTAAAGGTCAATTTGGACAGACTAACTACTCAGCAGCGAAAGCTGGAATGATTGGTTTTTCTAAAGCTTTGGCTGCAGAAGGCGCTCGTAGCGGCGTAACCGTGAACGTGATTGCCCCTGGCTACACAGCAACTCCTATGGTTGAGCAAATGAAGCCTGAAGTACTGGATTCAATCAAGAACCAAATTCCGATGAAACGCTTAGCAACACCTGTTGAAATTGCAGACGCAGTGGGCTTTTTAGCGAGTGAATCTGGCGCGTACATTACAGGCGAAACATTGTCTGTGAATGGCGGCTTGTACATGCAGTAATTGGCGAAACTGAAGGGGTTGGAATGATGGAAAAAGTATTTATTGTTACGGCTAAGCGCACTCCTATTGGTGCATTTACCGGGTCGCTAAAAAACGTATCTGCGGGTGAACTGGCTGGCGTTGCGATCAAAGGTGCACTTGAGTCTGTCGATCTTTCGTTAGATGCGATTGATGAAGTAATCGTCGGCAACGTGATTTCGGCAGGTCAAGGCATGGGGGTTGCTCGTCAGGCTTCCATCTATGCAGGGCTTCCTGAGGAAACACCAGCATACGGCGTGAACATGATTTGCGGCAGCGGAATGAAATCAGTGATGGACGCAGCGGCGCACATCAAAGCACAAGATGCTGAAGTGGTTATTGCTGCTGGCGTTGAAGTGATGTCACAAATTCCTTTTGTGGTACCAGCGAGCGTTCGTAATGGTCACAAAATGGGTGACATCTCAATGAAAGACTTACTGGTTGGTGATGGCTTAACCGATGCGTTTAATCACTACCACATGGGCATGACCGCTGAAAATATCGCGAACACGTTGAATATTTCGCGCCTAGCTCAAGATAACTATGCCTTAGAAAGCCAACAAAAAGCCGTTGCTGCGATTGAGGCGGGTAAGTTTAACGAGCAAATCGTGCCTGTAGAAGTTAAGCAGCGCAGACAAACCGTCACTTTTGATACCGATGAGTATCCGAAGTCAGACGCGACATTCGAAGGTCTGCAAAAGCTTCGTCCAGCTTTTGACCGTGAAGGGTCTGTTACGGCAGGTAACGCTTCGGGCATCAATGATGGCGCGAGTGCAATCATCTTAGCCTCAGAGAGTGCAGTAGCGAAATACGGACTGACACCACTGGTAGAGCTAACGAGCTACGCACAGTCTGGATTAGATCCAAAGATTATGGGTTTAGGCCCAGTAGAAGCCGTTTCTAAAACGCTTGATAAGGCGAATCTCACTCTAGAAGAAGTAGATTTGTTTGAATTGAATGAAGCGTTTGCAGCACAAGCTCTTGGCGTAATGTACCAATTGTCAGAGCAGCATGACTTACCGCTTGATGAGTTCAAGCCAAAGGTCAATGTGAATGGTGGTGCAATCGCGCTTGGCCATCCTTTAGGTGCTTCAGGCAATCGAATTATTGTTTCACTCATCCATGAAATGCTTGAACAGAAAACGACTTATGGCGTTGCTTCACTCTGTGTGGGTGGGGGAATGGGAACCGCTGTTTTGCTAAAAGGTATTGAAGGTTAGAGCCTGATATATCGGTAGCAAGCTTAAATATCGGATCAGCGTTTCAAAGCATCGCGAGTTAATCGATGAGCGTTGGCTGAAACGATAGTGACACAAATTTATTAAACTATGTATTCATCAGGAGTTACTTATGTACACGGATATTTTCAAAACAATTACTGACCAAACTGAAAAGCAATTTGAACCGTACTTAAAGTTCAACAAGTTGGTTGCAAAGAACGTCCAAACGATGACAGAACTGCAAATGAATGCAATGCAGACTTACACGAACATGGGTCTTGCGCAAATGAAAGCAGTGACTGAAATCAAAGACGTGACTAGCCTAACGGCGTTCAACAGTCAGCAACTAGCAGCGCTAACTCAATTGTCTCAACAGATGATGAGTGATAGCTCAAAAATGCAAGCTGCTGCAAAAGAGTTCAAAGAAGATGTTGAAACACTAACAACTGAAAACTTGAAAACAGTTACACCTGCATAAATAAAATCGCCATCGAGTCAGCACAGTGTTTACTGTGAGGCTCGGTGGCGATTTTCCGATTATTGGAGTCATGTTATGTTTCAACACTTCTTTTCGGACTACCTTGTTAAACTTCAACAAACAAACCAGCAATGGTGGGAAAACTTTGAACAAAACAAGGAAGCCGCGCAATCTCCCCTAAATCAAGCGATGCAAGAGTTGAATTTTGATGATGCGTCAAAAATCTTCGAGCAAGCCGCTAACCAACCCGCCGTTCTCCTTCAGTTACAATCCCAGTGGTGGGAACAGCAACTTAAGATTTGGCAAAATGCCGCACTGATGGGTAATACCGAAAGCGTCATTACTGAAGAGCGCAGTGATAAACGCTTTATTGATGAAGCGTGGAAAAATGACCCGTTTTACAGCTTTATCAAGCAGTCTTATTTGTTATTCAGCAAAAGCTATATAGACACCATTAATTCAATCGAAGGCATAGACGAGAAAACCAAGGAACGTGTGGCGTTCTTTTCACGTCAGGCTATCAATGCTCTTTCTCCTAGTAACTTCATTGCGACTAACCCAGAGTTGATGAAGCTAACGCTTGAGCGCAATGGTGAGAACTTGCTAGATGGGCTAGAGCAGCTACAAGCTGACGTTGAAGCGAGCGCGGATATCCTCAAGATCCGTATGACCAACAATAATGCCTTCCGATTAGGTGTTGATGTTGCGAACACGGAAGGTGATGTCGTTTTTCAAAATGATCTGTTCGAGCTTATTCAATACTACCCAAAAACACCTCAGGTGAACGCCACGCCTTTGTTGATCGTTCCTCCATTCATCAATAAGTACTACATTCTCGACCTTCGTGAAAAGAACTCAATGGTTCGTTGGTTGCTTGAGCAAGGGCACAGCGTCTTCATGATGTCTTGGCGCAACCCAGGTGAAGCGCAAAAAGACTTAGAGTTCGGTGACTATGTCACGGAAGGCGTAGCGAAAGCCGTGACGGCAATTGAAGATATCACGGGTAAAGAGCAAATCAATGCTGCAGGTTACTGCATTGGTGGTACTGTTCTCGCTTCAACGGTCGCTTACTATGCTGCTAAAAGAATGAAGAAACGCATTAAAACTGCGACCTTTTTTACGACTCTATTAGACTTCTCTCAGCCGGGAGAGGTTGGCGCATATATCAATGAAACGATCATTAACGCCATTGAGAAACAGAACGATGCTAAAGGATTCATGGATGGTCGTTCATTAAGCGTGACATTCAGTTTGCTTCGTGAAAACAGCCTGTACTGGAACTACTACATTGATAACTACCTAAAAGGCAGCAGCCCAATGGAGTTTGATCTGTTGTACTGGAACAGTGACAGCACTAACGTTGCTGCTAAATGCCATAATTTCTTGCTGCGTGAGCTTTACCTTGAGAATAAACTTGTTCAAGACAAAGGCGTGAAAGTAGGCGGTGTCTGGATTGATCTCAATAAGATAAAAATACCAAGCTACTTCATTTCAGCGAAAGAAGATCATATCGCGCTTTGGCAGGGGACTTACCGTGGTGCCTTGAATACCGGTGGCAACAAGACGTTCGTGCTTGGTGAATCTGGTCATATCGCGGGTATTGTTAACCATCCAGATAAGAAGAAGTACGGGTTCTGGCTGAATGACAACCTAGACGACTCGGCGGATGAGTGGCTAACTAATGCGACTCATAATGAGGGGTCTTGGTGGACACACTGGAATCAGTGGCTACAAGGTTTTGAAACTGACGAAAAAATCGAACCTTTCAATCAAGGCTCAGAGCTTAATCCTGTGATTGGCAAAGCGCCAGGCAACTATGTAAAACAGGTGCTGCCGATTGTCGATCAAGAGCAGGTTGATAAAGAGACCGCAGAGAAAGAAGCGCCAGAAAACGAAGCTTAGGGCGTTAAGTCACATTCAATTATAAAGATACACAACGTCAGATAATAAAAAAGCCACTGAAATCAGTGGCTTTTTCGTATCAACTCATATCAGAATTATCTGGTAGAAGTTGATGGAATCTCGATTGTTAATCGATTTCTTTGTCTTTACCCATAGATAAAATCCAAAGAGATACGGCTGCAACACCTGCAAAGCCACCAAGAATGATAACTGGCATAGCGCTGTAACCTAGGATGTGCCAAATTATGCTTTCTAAAGTACTCATTCAATCGCTCCTTATTGCCAGCCTTCAACGCCGTGCATGTCTGGTAGTTTGTGTGCAATACCTTTGTGACAGTCTACACACGTTTTTTCACCAGAAGCTAGCGCAGTCGAGTGTTGTTTCGCACTACGGGGGCTCTGCTCTGAGAAGTCCATGTAATCAAACTGGTGACAGTTACGACACTCAAGTGAATCGTTCTTCTTCAAACGAGCCCATTCGCGCTCAGCTAAGTGATGACGACGCTCTTTGAATTTCTCAGGCGTATCAATTGTCTTAGCAATAAAGTGAGCGTATAGCTCTTTTGATGCTTGAACTTTACGAACGATTTTATCAGTCCACTCATGCGGTACGTGACAGTCTGAACAGATTGCACGAACACCAGAACGGTTAGAGTAGTGAATTGTCTCTTGGATTTCAGCAACGATAGGTGCGTGACAGCCAGAACAGAATTCTTCCGTGTTGGTTGCCTCCATACCCGTGTTGAATGCACCCCAGAACAAAAGACCACCCGAGAAACCCAAGAACAAAACAACGCCTACGGCTGCTTTGCTTGGTGTCGCAAGTCTTTTCCAAAACGCTTTTAATAATTTCATATAATAGCCTCTCTACAATACGGCTAAGATTAGCGTAGTGAGTCAACAGGTTTGAACTCGTTCTCTACTAATGGTTTCGCATTAGCTTGAGGAACGTGACACTGCAGACAGAAGTAACGACGAGGTGAAACGTCAGCAAGTACTGCATCTTCACGGTTCATGTAGTGAGTAACACTAATTTTTGTCGCACCCATCTCTTTCGCATTTTTCCAGCTGTGGCAAGACAGACATTTGTTTGCGTTCAGAGAGACTTCGTAGCTACGGATATTGTGAGGTACCAATGGTGGCTGGTATACGTAATCGCTCTCAAGCACTTGGTCGCGAGGGTACTTTTTGAAGTCGTCAGCTGCTCGTGTTGCTTCAAGCTCACTTACACCACGTAAAGACTCTACGCCACCAATGCCGCCAGGGTTATCCAGCTCAGCTTGAGCTACGCTAGCTAGCAAAAGACCGGCTGATAGTAGGGCAGTAATCAGTTTTTTCATGTTAATTTCTCCGCCTAAAGGCTAATTCTTTGAGAGGACTACTTCTTCAAAAGGATGAAAAAGTAGTCGCAATATTAAATACTTAAGATCGTTTCTCTAAGCCTAGGGCTTAAGCAACTTTAGTGATCTTAACTGGACACTTCTTGTAGTCTGTCTGTTTAGACAGAGGATCCGTTGCATCCAAGATCAACTTGTTGATCAGAATTCTTGCATCAAAGAATGGTACGAATACCAAGCCCTGTGGTGGACGGTTACGGCCGCGAGTTTCAACACGCACACGAACTTCACCACGTTTGTTTTCGATAAGAACTTCATCACCACGGCGAAGACCACGAGCTTTAGCATCAGCAGGGTGGATGTAACAAAGTGCATCCGGTACTGCTTTGTAAAGTTCTGGTACACGACGAGTCATAGTACCTGTGTGCCAGTGCTCAAGAACACGACCTGTACATAGCCACATATCGTATTCATCGTTTGGTACTTCAGGTGGCGCTTCGTATGGTGCATTGATGATCAGTGCTTTACCATCTGGTTTGCCGTAGAAGTCCCAATCAGAACCTTTCTTAGCATATGGATCTGAACCTTCTTTAAAGCGCCATAGTGTCTCTTTACCGTCAACAACAGGCCAACGTAGACCACGAACTTGGTGGTAGCGATCGTATGGTGCTAAATCGTGACCGTGGCCGCGACCAAAGGCTGCGTATTCTTCGAATAGACCTTTTTGAACGTAGAAACCTTGAGCTTGTGCATCGTCGTTAAGCTCTTGAGCTTCAGACAGTGGGAATGCATCAACGTTGCCGTTTTTGTAAAGCACGTCGTACATGGTTTTGCCACGGTACTCAGGCATTTTCGCAACCAGTTCTTCACCCCAAACTTCTTCAATAGTGAAGCGCTTAGAGAATTCCATGATTTGCCATAGGTCAGACTTAGCTTCACCTACAGTTTTCACTTGTTGGTACCATGCTTGTGTACGACGCTCTGCGTTACCGTAAGCGCCTTCTTTCTCAATCCACATTGCTGTTGGAAGGATGAGGTCAGCCGCTTGAGCTGTTGCTGTTGGGTACGGGTCAGAACATACAATGAAGTTATCTGGGTTACGGTAACCTGGCAGACGTTCAGTGTTGATGTTTGGACCCGCTTGCATGTTGTTGTTACACATTACCCAGTAAGCGTTGATTTTACCGTCTTTCAACATACGGTCTTGAAGAACAGCGTGAGCGCCGGGTACCGGTGGAATGGTGCCTTCTGGAAGTTTCCAGATATCTTCTGCAATTTTACGGTGTTTAGGGTTAGCAACCACCATATCGGCAGGTAAACGGTGAGCGAATGTACCAACTTCACGCGCTGTACCACACGCTGACGGTTGGCCAGTTAGTGAGAATGGGCTGTTACCTGGAGTAGAAATCTTACCTGTAAGAAGGTGGATGTTGTACACAAGGCTGTTCATCCATACGCCACGAGTATGTTGGTTCATACCCATAGTCCAAAGTGACATTACTTTGATGTTTGGATCGGCATATTGCTTAGCCAGCTTGATAAGGTCTTCTTGAGATACACCTGACATTTCAGACGCTTTCTCAACTGTGTATTCAGCAACAGACGCTTTGTAGTCTTCGAAAGAGATAGCAGTCATTTCGCCTGAGTTAGGGTTTGCGGCTGCTTTCTGTAGTGGATCATCGTCACGCAGACCGTAACCGATGTCTGTCGTTGCTTGCTTGAAGTTCGTGTGCTTGTTCACGAAGTCCCAGTTAACGGCATCGTTTTGAATGATGTAGTTAGCAATGAAGTTAGCAATTGCTAGATCTGATTGAGGTTCGAAGATGTAACCCGTGTCTGCAAGCTCGAAAGAACGGTGGTAGTAAGTAGACAGTACGTTTACTTTAACGTGTGGGTGGCTTAGACGACGGTCTGTAATACGAGTCCATAGTACTGGGTGCATTTCTGCCATGTTTGAACCCCACAGTACGAATGCGTCTGCGTGTTCAAAGTCATCGTAACAACCCATTGGCTCATCAATACCGAAAGTGCGCATGAAGCCTACTACAGCAGAAGCCATACAGTGACGAGCGTTTGGATCTATGTTGTTTGAACGGAAACCCGCTTTCATCATCTTAACGGCTGCGTAGCCTTCCATTACTGTCCATTGGCCTGAACCGAACATACCAACACCTGTTGGACCGTTCTTCTTCAGTGAAGCTTTCCATTTCTCAGCCATCACGTCGAACGCTTTGTCCCAAGATACGGGTGCGAAATCACCATCTTTATGGAACTCACCATCTTTCATACGAAGAAGAGGTTGTTCTAGACGGTCTTTGCCGTACATGATTTTTGAAAGGAAGTAGCCTTTGATACAGTTAAGGCCTTTGTTTACAGGAGCTTCTGGATCGCCTTGAGTCGCAACCACTTTACCGTTTTGAGTACCTACTAGTACTGAACAGCCCGTACCACAAAAACGACAAGGCGCTTTATCCCACGTGATTTTTGTTTGATCAGAGCTAGCAATCAGGTTGGTTGCTGTTGCCGGTAGAGTTACACCTGCAACGGCTGCCGCTGATGCAGCTGCGTTTGCTTTCACAAACGCACGTCTTGTCATTTTCATACTTCACCCTCAAGTTGAGAATTGTTACTTCCAGTTTCTAAATCCGTTTCGTCGAGTCCAGTTTCGATTTGGTGATAAACCAAAGCTGTCCCCAAAACGTTCTTAATGTTGTTTATTGCTTCGATGGTGTCCGTTACAAAACCTTGGTTTTCAGTTTCTAGGACCACGATGATTTTGCCTTCAGGGCTATCTCCGTAGATTTCAGCGTTATCGAATTGATCGATCTCCGCTTTGATCTCATTTAGATGCTCAGGGCTCACATGCACGACTAAACTTGATATATGCACTTCATTTAGTGCCATAAATTGCTCTCGTTATTTTTGTTTTATGCATTACTCACAAGAATAGCCGAAGTAGGGCAAATTGCTACGCAGGCCCCACAACCGCTACACTCATCTAACTCGATTTTTGGTAGAGCAACACTGCCTGCTCTAAGTTCAAATTGAATGGCCATAGGTTCACACATGTCACCACAGCTTCGGCATTCAACATTTTGTTGCGCTAAACACTTATCAGAGATTTGTGCTTTTGCTTGCCAAGGCTCTCCTTGCTTTGGCTTAAAAATGGGTTCGGGACAAACATCTGCACATTGATAGCAGAACGTACACTCATCAATAGAGAAATCTACAGTGGGAAAACCACCATCGCCTACAATGATTATCTTAGTCTCACAACTCTCGATGCATTTACCGCAGCGAGTACAGTCATCTGTAAAGCTTTCTAGGCTGTCAATCCAAGGCAAACGAATCTGGCTTGAGTCAACTTTTCGTCTAGAAAAAAGACGGCGTTTTGATAGATCTACCACTAGATACCTATAGATGTTACTAAGATGTTGTAATTGTAGGTCATTATTCTATTAATATCTTGTAATGAGTCCTCACAAGTAGTGTAGTTTTAGAAACAATTGTATAAATACCCCCTAAGGGCTAATTGGGGGCATATATTGTCTTAGATCAATAAATTACGGAGCGAGTGATCACATATTGAATGGAGCTATGATTTTTGATGTGTGACAATACGATATCGCTGGCAAGTCATTTATCAATAGGAAGGCACTTTTGCTTATAAAACCGGTTTCATCTGTAACAAGTACGATAGCAAAATCTTTGCTCTCTATACTGCTGTTGTCGGTTGCTACGACTGGCTTTGCCATCTTTACTTTGGCTTCAAGTTTGAATGATGCGGAAGCGGTTAACGTGGCCGGTTCAATGCGAATGCAAAGCTACCGTTTAGCCCATGATATTCAAATAGAATCTGTCGATTATGAATCTCATATTCGTGAATTCGAAAGTTCTCTTTACTCGCCATCCATGACCAATTTGGTCAGTTGGAATGTTCCGACAGACATCACAGAAGATTACTATTTAATTATCGGCCGTTGGCATGAGCTAAAACAGGTCTTGAACAGCGAAGAGCGCGATCACTATCTCGTGTTGGTTGAAAACTTCGTGGCTGAAATCGATGGCTTCGTTTATAAGCTGCAAGAGTTCTCTGAAGACAAGTTAATAAAGTTAGCGTGGGCTGGTGGTATCGGCCTTGGTGGGATTCTGGTCATATCTCTTTTTGTTGTTCACTTTGTACGTAAACAGGTTGTTAAACCGCTACATGCTCTTGTCGGTGCGAGCCAAAGAATCAAAAACAGCGACTTCGAGGTAGAACTCAAGGTGACCAGTAACAACGAAATGGGCATTTTGACCAAAACCTTCAACTCGATGGCCAAAGATTTAGGCGTGCTTTATCGAAACCTTGAAGATGTGGTGGATGCAAAGACGATTGAGCTGCAAAATGCGAACCAGTCGCTGCAGGCACTTTATAACTCGTCACAAGAGCTCACGGTGACGCGTATTGCTCCTGAAAACTTCCGAGCTATCTTGCAGCATCTCGTGAGCTTGGAAGGGATTGGATCACTGAGGCTCGAGATTGTCGATAACTCAGGCCGTTCATTGATTATGGATGAAGGTTACGATTCGAATTTAGACTACGAAAAGTTTGAGATGAAACTCGACGATAACGAACTTATTCTCGGCTATTTATACTGTTCATATCACCACGGGCACTCAACTAAAGCTCTGATCGAAAGCTTCATTCAACTGCTATCGAGAGCGATCTACTACAATCGTGCTCAAAAGAAAGCTGAACAGCTTATTATCATGGAAGAGCGTGCCACGATTGCACGTGAACTCCACGATTCATTGGCTCAATCACTGTCGTACTTGAAAATTCAAGTTACACTATTAAAGCGTGTGATTGGCAAACTGCCAGAGCAACAGCACCGAGAGCAATCTGAACAAATCGCGTCTGAGATCGGAAACGGCTTAGCCGACGCTTATACCCAGTTAAGAGAGCTACTCACCACATTTAGGTTGACCATTAAAGAGGGCAACTTTGGAGACGCCTTAAGTACCATGCTTGAGGCGCTCAGCGAGAGAACCGATGCGAAGATTAACCTCACTAATAATCTCTCATCGATCGAGCTTGATGCGCATAGTCAGGTTCACTTGCTTCAATTGATTCGTGAAGCAACAATAAATGCAATAAAACACGCCAATGCCGACTTGATAGATGTATGCTGTATCGATGAGGACGGTGAAGTATTAGTCGTGATAAAAGATAATGGAGATGGCTTTGACTCAAGTAGTTCCAAGGTGAACCACTACGGGATGAGCATTATGCAGGAGCGTGCGGCAAGACTGAATGGCGACTTGACGATTGAAGCGGCGCAAGGTGAAGGCTGTACAGTCATATTGAAATATAAAAGTTTGAAGGAAGTTAAAGTTGACGATTTGTAAAGTAATGCTGGTTGATGATCATCCATTGATGCGCAGAGGTATAAGCCAATTACTGAGCTTTGAAGACGAATTCGAAGTGATTGCAGAAGCAAGTAACGGCACTGAAGCGGTTGCTCTTGCTCATGAAGAAGAACCTGATTTGATCCTTTTGGATCTCAATATGAAGGGCATGTCTGGTTTAGATACCTTGAAAGCACTTCGCACTGACGGTTCTAGCGCAAACATTGTTATTCTAACGGTTTCTGATAGCCCTGCAGACATTGAAGCGATTGTAAAAGCAGGCGCTGATGGCTACTTGTTGAAAGACACTGAACCCGATGAGTTAATTGAACTGCTTAAGCAAGCACACAGCGGTGACAAGGCTTACAGCAGTGTGGTTGCTCGTTACCTAAATGATGCTGGAAGCCGCAATGATATCTTCGAACAACTGACTGAACGTGAAATGCAGATCCTTCAAGAAGTCGCGAAAGGTTACCGTAATAAGCAGATCGCCGATCACCTGTTTATTTCTGAATCGACAGTTAAGGTACATATGAAAAGCTTGTTGAAAAAGCTGCAAGTGCCTTCCCGTACCGCTGCAACGGTTCTGTATCTAGAACGCTATGGTGAAATGAAGTAGGGCTTGTTCCTTTGAGATAACACTATTTCAAGCCTGACTGTTTATACATTTTGTACATGTCTCGATAGTTTTAACGATGTTGAGAAAGTGACATTAAAAAAGGCGCTGAACTTATTAAGTTCAGCGTCTTTTTGTTTACGCATTTTATATTCAGTATTGATGTTCGTTTGTTCTTCGTTCTTTGAGATTAGAAACTTAAGGCTTACGCCGACATTGGAACCAATACAAGCGTACCGAAGATAACCGTGATAAGACCACAGATTACCGGTACAGACGTACGTTTTACGACTTCAAATGGGCTGATTTTACCCATACCAGAAGTCGCTACGATTACGCCAGATACTGGGGAAATTGTACGACCTAGGTTCGATGCTTGAAGCATTGGGATGATTAGGAACGCAGGGTTCAAGCCCATTTTCGCAGCAAGTGACGGAGCCAGTTCTACGAATGCATAGAATGGCGCGTTACCAGAACCTGTCGCGATAGCAGCAGCAACTGTTAGACCAGTCAGGATAAGCATTAATGCGATACCGCCAGCGCCAGCTGATTCAGCAAGGCCGATTAGGTTATCAATTGCACCGATAGACATTAGGCCCTGAGCAAATACACCCGCCGCAACCAACAGCATTACTACGCCTTTAAATGCTTCGGCCATACCTTGGTAGCAAGAATCTAGGTCTTCTAGTGTTTTTTCGCCGTCAAACTTCTTCACAACGTAATCGATAACAGCGCCCACGAAAATTGAACCTACTACGATGGTGTAGATATCAAGTGAAAGGCCCGGAATGGTACGACCGTTGAATAGAAATACTCCAAAAATAGGTAAGAATGGAAGAGCAGCATAAAAAGCCGGCGCATTCGTTTCAATTTCTGAAACGTCTACTTTTTCCATTGGCGTGTTTTCTTTCTTATCTAGGTATTTGTTCCAGAAGAAAGCCGCACCCGCCATCACGATGATCGCACAGATAGAAACAGGCAGTACCGTTTGAACAGCAAACACATCAAGAGACATACCTGATTTTTCTGCTGCGATAACCACATCACCCGACGTTGGTGAAAGAATGATTGCTGCAGGTGATGCACAAACCGCCACCGCTGCTGGACGAGAAATACCCATTGCCGTCATCATTGGGAATAGGGTCGCCATCAATAGCACGCCAAGGCCTGTTGCAGAACTTACTGCTAGAGACATTAGACACGCTACGATGTAAGCCGCAACAAGAAGTACGTATGGAGATTTGATAGCAGCAAGCGGTTTAGAGAATTGTTTTACTACCACATTGTTTGCGCCGATATGCGTCATGTAAGAAGCAAAGCCACAAAGAAGCATGATTTGCATGCCTAGGCCGCCTCCACGGTACTGAAGCATGTACTTAACGAATTCTAGTGAGTCGGTAACCATGTTACCTGTTGAAGCGACCTTAGCGGGTAAGACTGTGTGACCTATAAGGCCAGTAATAAGAAGTAGGGCAAGGCCAGCTGTCAGTAATACACCTGCCGCTTTATAGCCTTTCACAATAAAGTAACCAACAGCGATAGTAATCACTAATCCGATCAAGAGCTCTAACATAGAAATCTCCACAAAGTTTAAAAAAATATAAGAAAGTGTTTCAGAATATGACAATGAATGTACAGAAAACTGCACTGTGGCACGAGGCATAGTTGAGGTTGATATGATCTAAGACAAACATTTTCTTTGATGTTAATTGTGGTTGTAAATCATGAACAACTACTGTTGTTTAGATGTTAATAAACAAATTTTGTGGCTTGTTAGAATATAACTTGGATCACCTTTGGTTGTTCTATTTGCATATGGTGTTGTTTTATAAATCGCGAGTATTTTTGTACTTTGGAAGGAAACGTGTAACGAAGTGGGTATTTATCGGAGTAAAGAGGTGAGAATCTTAGCTTTTAAGCTTACTTACATTTAAAGATTACTTATGTTTAACGCCTACTTACTTCCCATAAGTAAGCGCTAAAACACAAGTTATAATAAGGCGATTCTTCAGCTTCTTCGTTTAACTCAGAACCTTCATTTAATACGACTTCGTCCTCGAGTACCACTTCTTCAACTTCTTCTGCGAATAGGGGCATAGAGAAAGCGATTAGAACTAAAGGTAGCTTTGGTAGGAATCGTGTGTATGAAATTGTATTTGCTAATGGGTGCGATGTTCGTGAGATAGTGTGTTTCGACATAATGGTTTTGTATATAAAGTGATTTAACACGACGAACTAAGTGTTAGTCTGATGAGTAGACAGTGATCGAAGCGAACCGTTGGCATTGCAGGCGCAGGTTCCATGGCAATCGACTCCCAATTTACTTTTGGTGTCGGAATGGTATGGACGGATTGGATTAAGTGGAGGTGCTGATTGAATAAGCTTACTTCACTAACCGCGTTCTCAAGTTGTTTGGTATTCATCTACATTCCTGTCGACGGTTGTTCTTGTCATTTGGCGCCTAGTTTATGGTCAAAGCGCGAGAACAGTATTTAAATGAATGTGAATGATCTTTCGTGAGGTTACTTGATATTGGTTTAGGAATATTTTGGGGAGAAAGCTAGGTTTATGATTGAAATAACAGCACAGAAACACAGAGAACAAGGCGCTCTCTGTGCTGGTTAATTTGCTATTATAGAAACTCGCTGATGGGTATTATCTTTGGCGTTTTGCGACCAAAGTAAATCGGTAATCGTTAGATGTGAAGTAGTTTCGGCTGTATTCAAATACCGTGTTATTGGCGAGGTAACCGCGAGTACGTTTTTCAATGATAGGCTGAGCTGGGTCAATACCTAACTGTTTAGCAACGTCTTCAGGCGGAAGAATCGGTACCAATTCCTGCTCACTTCTATCAATCACCATGCCTTTGGTGTTCTCAATAAAGTCGTACTTTGATGTCTGCATCACTTGATAGGTGAGATCTGGGAATAGGGCAACAGGTAACCAAGTTTCTTCAACCGTGATTGGATTGTTGTCTATGAAGCGAACACGCTTTACGTAGAAAACTAATTCGCCTTCTTTAATATCTAAATGTTCAGACATCGCCAAAGAACAGGGCTTCATTTCAAAGGCTAGAACATCACTGTGTGTAACCACATCCAAATGCGCCCACTTTTCTTGAAAGCTCGACTGTTTGTAGATGTCGTAATTGATCTTGTTCTCTTTGACGTAAGTACCGCTGCCTTGAACGCTTTCAAGCTCATCGTTTTCGATCAGTAGTTTCAGTGCTTGCCTAACCGTTACGCGGCTTACCGAGAATACTTCACGCAATTGCGCTTCCGTTGGGAGTGCTTCTCCAACTTTATATTCTCCAGAACTGATCTTTTCTCTTATTGCATCGGCGATTTGGCGATACATAGGGAGTCTTGCCATTTTTGCCTCATTTGTGCGCTAGGACAACTAGACTTTGATTAACAACCTGTACCTTAAATACGTAAATTTGCTCTATATAAGCTTTGCTTTAAAGGTTAGTGTGAGCATCGTATCGGCGTTTTGTAGTACATATAATACAAATTAAACGATACATAACAAGCTTTCTTAAAGGATTTACCAATACAGTTTAAATACAAATTAAATACAAATATGTATTGATGAGATCGTGATCACGGATTAAATGTCTTGAGGTTGTATTATTCATCTCGTCGACAGGGACGACTGTCGTACTAATCCGTGACTATGGGACAAAGGTTATGAAACTTACTACTCTAACGAATAAGTCGCTCGTAAATCTGCAAACTACGTTTAGCAGTCGAGAAGAAGCGATTTACGCACTTGCTGACCAACTGAATCAGCAAGGCAAACTGCACAACAAACAAGAGTATCTTGATGCAGTATTTGCTCGTGAAGAGCAAGGCCCGACAGCGCTTGGCGAAGGCCTAGCAGTACCGCACGGCAAGACTGACGCGGTTAAAGAAGCTGGTTTCGCTGTTGCAACATTGAAAGAAGACATGAAATGGAAAGGCCTAGATGAAGACGAAGATGTGAATCTTATCTTCCTAATTGCCATTCCAAATGCAGAAGCGGGTTCTACCCACATGCACCTGCTGACCGAACTGACAACCACATTGGTTGATGACGATGTTCGTGAAGCAGTATTAAAAGCAACAACCGCTGATGAAATCTTCGCGCTTCTTGATGGCGATAATCAGCAAGAAGAAGAACAAGACAACTTAGATACAAATGCGCCGACAATTGTATGTGTTACTGCTTGCCCTGCAGGCATTGCTCACACCTATATGGCTGCAGAATACCTTGAAAAAGCGGGCAAAAAGCTTGGCTACAAGGTTCATGTTGAAAAGCAGGGCGCAAATGGCATTGAAGATCGTTTGACGGCTGAGCAATTAAACAATGCTGTGGCGTGTGTTTTTGCTGCTGAAGTCGCGATTAAAGAAGTGGATCGTTTTAACGGAATCCCTCGTGTTGAAACGCCAGTTGCAGAACCGATTAAACACGGTGAACGCATTCTAAATGAAGCGATTGAAGAGTCGAAAAAAGGTAACGGTGCAGAGCGTACAGTGGCTACTGATGACAAACCGAAAAAACTGCCACTGAAAACTGAGCTTAAACAAGCGCTGCTTTCTGGTATTTCTTACGCAGTTCCTCTTATCGTTGCTGGTGGTACTGTTCTTGCGGTTGCTGTTCTTATTGCGCAAATTTTTGACCTGCAAGAGCTTTACGCAACAAAAGATTCTTGGCTGTGGATGTATCGTAAATTAGGTGGCGGCCTATTAGGTACATTAATGGTGCCAGTACTGGCAGCTTACACTGCTTACTCATTAGCCGACAAACCGGCACTTGGTCCTGGTTTTGCTGCGGGTATTGCTGCAAACATCATTGGTTCAGGTTTCCTAGGCGGTGTTGTTGGTGGTTTGATTGCGGGTTACGTGATGCGCTGGGTGAAAGAGCATGTTCGCTTAGGCCCTGCATTTAACGGCTTCCTTACTTTCTACCTTTACCCGGTGATTGGTACTTTGGTAGCGGGTAGCTTGATGCTGTTTGTTATCGGTAAACCTGTTGCGTTCTTAAACCAAGGTTTAACGGACTGGTTGAACGGTATGTCAGGCACCAATGCGTTGTTATTGGGTGCAATTTTAGGTCTGTTTGTATCATTCGACCTAGGTGGTCCGGTAAACAAAGCTGCTTACGCATTCTGTTTAGGTGCAATGGCAAACGGTGTTTATGGTCCTTACGCAATCTTTGGCTCAGTAAAAATGGTATCGGCGTTCACGGTAACGGCTTCTACCATGATTGCTCCACGCTTATTCAAAGACTTTGAGATTGAAACCGGTAAATCTACATGGCTACTTGGTCTTGCGGGTATTACTGAAGGTGCAATCCCAATGGCGATTGAAGATCCAATCCGTGTAATCGGCTCATTCTTACTAGGCTCTGTAGTAACAGGTGCAATGGTGGGTGCGGCAGGTATTGGTCTATCCACTCCGGGCGCAGGTATCTTCTCTATTTTCTTGTTACACGATTCTGGTTTAGGCGCATTCTCTGCTGCTGCAATCTGGTTCGGTGCTGCGATTGTCGGCACAGTGATTTCAACCATTACTCTTCTGATGTGGCGTGGTCACGCGGTAAAAAAGGGTAAATTTGAAGCAAGTACTGCAACACAGAACTAACTGAATTTTGAGTTAGCTCCTAACTCACTGCGAAATCAATATATAAAAAATAACAAATAACTGGCTGCCCTAAATACCTGTGCTCCTAACGGTTTTATTCACACAGATTCTGGGCGTGGTTTTCTGCACCCTAAATTTAGTGGCAGCCAATTTTAACCCCTTGAAAAAATTTAATTTAGTCGTATTTGGGTTCGAACTTTAGTTTTACTCGAAGCGACACATTTAGGTAAATGATTATGACTACATCACGCGTACATATTACTCCTCACATGCACTGGGATCGTGAATGGTATTTCACAACAGAAGAGTCTCGTATTCTTCTTGTGAACAACATGGAAGAAATCATGAACCGTCTGGAGAGCGATCCAGTATACAAATACTACGTTCTAGATGGTCAAACCGCCGTTTTAGAAGACTACTTCGCAATCAAACCAGAAAACACAGAGCGCGTAAAAGCATTGGTTGAAGCGGGCAAGTTAATTATTGGCCCTTGGTATTCTCAAACCGACACAATGCAAGTTTCTGGTGAGTCGATTGTGCGTAACATGATGTATGGCATTCGTGACTGTATGAAATTTGGCGATGCAATGAAGATCGGTTACCTACCAGATTCATTCAGCATGAGCTCTCAGCTACCGATGATCTACAACGGCTTCGATATCACGCGTGCAATGTTCTGGCGTGGTTGTTCAGAGCGTCACGGCACCAACAAAACAGAATTCTTATGGCAGTCAAACGACGGCAGTGAAGTAACGGCACAAGTGCTTCCGCTGGGTTACGCGATTGGTAAATACCTTCCTCAAGATGAAGAAGGCCTGCGTGCTCGTCTAGATAAGTACTTCCCAGTGCTAGAGAAACCATCGGTAACCAAAGACATCCTACTGCCGAACGGTCATGACCAAATGCCGATTCAAAAAGACATCTTTGAAGTAATGGACAAGCTTCGCGAAATCTACCCAGATCGTGAATTCTCAATGAGCCGTTACGAAGAAGTGTTCGAGAAAGTAGAAGCGGCGCGCGACCAACTCGACACAATCAAAGGCGAGTTCAACGACGGTAAATACATGCGTGTTCACCGTACGATCTCTTCTACGCGTATGGACATCAAACTGATCCACGCAGAAATCGAAAACAAGATTGTAAACATCTTAGAACCGCTAGCGTCTATCGCTTGGACATTAGGTTTTGAATACCACCACGGTTTGATTGAGAAAATGTGGAAAGAGAGCATGAAGAACCACGCTCATGACTCTATTGGTTGCTGTTGTTCAGACAAGGTACACGCTGAAATCCTAAACCGTTACATCCTTGCGGACGACATGGCGACAAACCTAATCCACTTCTACAAACGTAAAATCGTTGACCATATGCCGGATCGCGAAGGTTGCGACAAACTGGCGATGTTTAACCTTTCTCCGTATGAGCGTGAAGAAGTGGTGAACACAACCATCACTATCCGTGCTCAAGAATTTTCTATCTTTGATGAAAACGAAAACCCAGTTGAATACTTCATCCAAGACAAGCGCCAAATCGACCCAGGTAAAGTAGACCGTCAAATCGTTCACTACGGCAACTACGACCCTTTCATGGAGTTTGATATTCATATCAAACGCACTGTACCAGCGATGGGTTTCACCACGTTACACATCCAAGGTAATGAGAAGGGCGCAGTTAAAGTCGCAGAGCAGAAAGACTACTTGCTAGAGAACGAATACTACCGAATTAATGTAAACGACAACGGTACTCTGACTATTTTCGATAAAGAGACAGAGCAAGTATTCGACCAAGCACTTCGTTTAGAAGATGGTTCTGATGACGGCGATGAGTACGATTACTCTCCATCTCGTCAAGAGTGGCTGTTGTACTCTGATGAATTCCCGGTAGAAACATCAATTGACCACCAAGGTTTCCAATCGGTAGCAAACATCGCTTTCCGCATGAACGTGCCAGCAAACCTTACAGAGCGTGAAGAACGCACGGGTCAAAATGGATTCGTTGAAGCGCAATGCCAAGTGGTATTGAAGCAAGGTTCTCGCCGCATCGAAGTCCGTATGGAATTGGACAACCAAGCCGACGACCACCGTGTACGTGTATTAGTACCTACGCCATTTATTTCTGAAACTGTGGTAGCAGATAACCAGTTCGGTTGTATTACTCGACCAACCAATGACCCTGCAATGGCGGTTTGGGAAGAAGAGAAGTGGAAAGAAGCACCGGTTCCTGTGTATCAGTTAATGAACTTTGCTGCGCTAGAAAACGGCAAAGCGGGTATGGCTATTATGTCGAATGGTCTGCGTGAATTTGAAGTGATTGCATCTAAAGGTGACGAAAATAGAGATACCTTCGCACTGACACTATTCCGTGGTATTGGCGTGTTGGGTAAAGAAGAGCTATTGCTTCGTCCGGGGCGTCCTTCTGGTATCAAGATCCCGACCCCAGATTCACAAGTGCGCGGCAAATTAGTGTGTGAATTCACACTGTGTGGCTTCTCTGGTAACCATATTGACGCGAACATCATGGCGCAAGCACGTGACAATGTCACTCTAATCGAATGCTACAACAAGATCCCTTACAACGCGATGAAGCTCAACGTGGGTGAGCAGAACCTACCTATGAGTTTTAGCCTTCTGTCTAAGCAACAATCAGGCGCGGTGTTGAGTGTGCTGAAGAAAGCGGAAGACGAAGATGCACTGATCATGCGTGTCTACAACCCGGCAGAATCGGGTTCAGTATCGGATTCAATCTCTTTTACTCAAGCGGTTTCAAGCTGGAAAGAGACAAGCATGGACGAGCGCGTACGCGAAGGTGATGTAGCATCTGAAGAGTTCGGCCAGATAGCACCTTGCCAAGCAAAAACATTCCAAATCAAATTCTAATTTCGATAACCCGCTCACCTTGGTGGGCGGGAATGGTGAACGACAATGAAAATTGTAATTGCCCCTGATTCATTTAAAGAATCACTCGACGCTCATCAAGTTGCGTCTTGCATTGAGCGTGGATTTGCCGATGTTTTCCCTTACGCAGAGTTTGTGAAAATGCCACTCGCCGATGGCGGAGAAGGCACGGTAGACGTGTTGCTAGAGGCGCTCAATGGTAAGAAGCAACGGCTGCACACGACGGATCCAATCGGGCGTGAATGTACGGCTTATTGGGCTTCGTTGGAACAGACTGTTGATGGCGCCAACGTAAAAACTGCCTTGGTGGAATTTGCTCAAGCATCGGGTTTAGACCTATTAACCGTAGAAGAAAGAGCACCGTTAACCGCATCTTCGTTTGGTACTGGGCTATTGATCAAAGATGCACTAGATCAAGGTGTTGAACAAATCATTATTGGTTTGGGCGGCAGCGCAACCAATGATGCAGGTGCTGGCATCTTACAAGCGTTGGGAGGCAAGTTATTAGACAAGCAAGGCAACGAGCTATCTGGTGGCGGCGCCGAATTAAGCCGGTTAGCAAGCATCGATCTTGAAGGACTGCACCCTAGATGCAAAGAAGTGACGTTCGTGGTCGCGTGTGATGTGAATAATCCATTATGTGGCGAAAGCGGAGCCAGTACTGTGTTTGGTCCGCAAAAAGGCGCATCAAAAGCTCAAGTTGAACAACTTGATACTGCGATCGGGCACTTTGCCGATATCGCTCAAGCACATACGGGTACTAATCATCGCGACACAGCTGGATTTGGTGCTGCTGGTGGTACACCTCTGGGGTTAAGTCTTGCATTCAATATCCAAATTAAAGCGGGTATTGAGATGGTATTAGATGCCTTGGATGCAGATAAGGTTCTTGAAGGTGCTTCACTGGTCGTGACCGGAGAGGGGCAGATGGACAACCAAACCCTGCAAGGTAAAACACCTTTCGGCATCGCTCAGCGAGCTCAAAAGTTGAGTATTCCAACCATTGGAATTGCGGGCTCTTTGGGGCAAGACGTTGAAAAACTTTACGGCTCAATGTCTAGCTTATTTGGAACCGTACGTTCACCTCAGTCTTTAGACCAAGTTTTATCAGAAGCGAATCAAAACCTGACTCGCACTGCCCGTAATATCGCCGCCACGCTCAAGCTTGGTAGCCAGATTTTTAATGAGAAGTAATTATGTCTCTATTTAAACTCGACAACGTTATTCAAAACTACGCATGGGGAAGCAAAGACTCCATTAACCAATTGTTTGGTATTGTGAACCCAAACCAGGAACCTCAAGCAGAAATTTGGATGGGTGCTCATCCAAATGGTTGTTCAAAGGTAGGCGATACCGGTGAATCGCTTTCTCACATGATTGATGAAAACAAAATCGATGTCTTAGGCGGATACACGGCGGCTCGTTTCGGTGAATTGCCTTTCTTGTTTAAGGTGTTGGCCGCTGAAACACCGTTATCGATTCAGGTTCACCCGAACAAGCGAAAATCAGAATTAGGTTTTGAGCGTGAGAATGCACTTGGTATCCCTTTGAATGCGTCTAATCGCAACTACAAAGATCCAAACCATAAACCTGAGTTGGTTTATGCGTTGACCTTCTACAAAGCGATGAATGGCTTTCGTCCAATCGACGACATTATTGCCTTGTTCGAAGAAGCGGATATTCCTTCGTTAGCGATTGAGCTTAATGTACTAAAAGCCAATGCCGACAGTGATTCTTTGAAGTCGTTCTTTAGCGCCATTATGTCTCTTGAAGGTGACCGCAAAGCGTCTGCGCTTAATGAGCTTTATGCTGCACATGCGCGACCAGCCAAAACGGTCATGGGGCGTGAAGCTCTTCAATACAGCATCGAATTCAAACAGCATTATCCTGGTGATATTGGCTTATTTGCGCCATTAATGCTTAACACGGTTGAGCTGGCGCCCGGTGAAGCGATGTTCCTGTTCGCAGAAACCCCACATGCTTATGTTCAAGGTACGGGTTTAGAGATTATGGCAAACTCAGACAATGTGCTGCGTGCCGGTCTCACTCCCAAATATATCGATGTCCCTGAGCTTATCGACAACACAATCTTTGAGCCGATTAAGCCAGAAGATATCCGCCTTAAGCCTGTATTGAAAGAGGGCAAGATGAGTTATCCGATTCCAGTGGATGACTTTGGCTTTGATATCTTGTCTGCGACTGATGAGAGCAAGTCACAGTATCTACGTAGCGCGGAGATCTTGTTCTGTGTGGAAGGAGAGGCGACCGTCACTTCAGAAGGGCGGTCAGTTTCTCTTAAGCCCGGAGAATCGGTCTTTGTAAGTAGTAATTCAAGTGTTTACCAATATCAAGGGAATGGCATTTTGGCTCGTGCTTTTAACTAGTGCCCCCGTGCTAGCGATCAGCAAAAGAAATGTCAGAGTGCCACTGTAAAGTGGTACTCAATATTGGATTGATGGTTGTTACCTATCTGTCTTTGACAGTCATGATTATTGACCATACCCGCTACTCTGGCGGGTTTTTTCATTATTAGAATGAGCAGATATAAGCTTGTAGAAAAGACAAACCCTGCGATCAGAGCAGGGCTTTTTATTGAATTAGTACTGAGTGACTGGTTAGGCAATGTGCGTCATTTTATTAAGCACAAAGGTTTCAATACAACCTTCAGTCGCAGCCATGTAGTCAGCGATGTGTTGGCTCGCTAAGTGTTTCTCTAGATGAACTTCAGACTCCCAGTTCTCATGAAAAACGAAGTGAGCAGGGTTACTGTTATCTTGGTGCAGATCGTAGTTAATACAGCCGTCTTCAACACGGGTTTTATCGATCAATTTAATCATCTCAGCTTTTACAAGCTCAGTTTTGTCTTCTTTAGAGACGATCGTTGCAATAATAGTCAGTTTGCTCATTTTCAATTCCTTCGCTTTAAACTCGGTAAGTTTAAGTAATATAAGTATAAATTCAGAATGAAGAAAGAGTTCTGAAATCCAATAACTATGGTTCTTACCATCCACAATTCAAACTCGAGAGCATAGGGCCAGAGCCGAGTAGGTTATGCTTATTAAAAAAAGCCCTCATAGCAATATGAGGGCTTTTGAATAAGAATCAAACTGTGTTGTTACTGGGGTGTTAAGCGTACTGTCTTACCTTAAGCGTATTGCTCAACCGTCATTGCCCAATTTTTCTTCTGTTGTTCGAAATTCATTTTGATTTGCTGATAACGAACCTTAAGAACAGAGTGTTCGTACTTCTTCACAACGTCTTCGCGCTTGCTTTCAAGTAGCTGTTTTTTAACTTCGTAATATTCGTTCATGTTTGATACTAGAGCATCAAACTCTTGTTGAAGCTTCTCTGCGATTTGTTGCTTGTCGGCACGATGCATGATTTTTTGCTGGGTGCGTTTAAGTAACATTGACGCTTCAGCTTTCTCAATACGAGCTTGAGGGGTTTTCTTAAGCTTACTTGCCAGTCCCATCAACGAAGCACTCTTAATCAACCATTTTGTTGGATCGTATTGCCACCAGTAGATGCCGTTACGGTAGTCGTTCTCAAAGATGTGGTGGAAGTTGTGGTAGCCTTCGCCGAAAGTGAGTACTGCTAACACACCGTTATCACGCGCTGTGTTTTTGTCAGTAAAAGGTTGGCTACCCCAGATGTGAGCAAGAGAGTTAATAAAGAATGTTGTGTGGTGGTTAAGTACCAAACGAACTGCACCTACGATTAACAACATGCCAATCACGTCACCGTAAATCACGCCTAAAGCGATAGGAACACCGAAATTCATTAGTAATGCTAACAGAACATAGTGCTTGTGCTGCCACATAACAATCTTATCTTTTTTAAGGTCACGGCAGTTTTCGTAGTTTTCGTACATTGAGGTGCTGTAATTACGAATCATCCAGCCAATGTGTGAGTACCAAAATCCACGTTTTGCAGAGTATGGGTCTTTGTCGTTGTTATCGACATGCTTGTGGTGAACACGGTGATCAGAAGACCAGTGTAGCGCGCTGTTCTGCAGGGCAAATGCACCACCTAATGCAAACAGGAATCTTAGGCTTGAATGCGCTTCAAACGCTTTATGTGACCATAAGCGGTGATAACCTGTCGTGATTGAAAGGTTACAGAACGTAAAGCAGATTGCTAGCCATATCCAGTGCTCCATGCCATAGCCAAAAAAGTAGCCATAAACGGGAGCCGCTACAACAGCAAGCAGCATACTAAAAGAGAACACAAAAATATTGAGCCAGATTAATGGCGGCTTTTTTGTAGATTGTTTGTCGGCACTATTCATTAGCAAATTTCCATTGGGCTTACATCTGTGCGCTAGAATATCAGCGTACACGTGTAAGTCAATATTGAAAGTGTAAACGTGTATTAGTATGTTTTGCTTAAATATTGTATAAAGGTAGTGTGAAATGTAGTAGCAAGTCATAAATGGAAGTACTAAGGGCTAATAAATGGAAATTAAGGTAGCTGAATATAAAGATTATGAGCGGATTGCCCAATTACACGCGGATAGCTGGAAGCTATATTACCGTGGCATTCTTGCTGATGATTACCTAGAACATGATGTTTTGGAGGACAGATCTGTTATTTGGCAGACTCGTTTGATTAATCCTCCTTTCAACCAACATGTTTTATTGCTTGAGGAAGGCGGTTTACTGGTTGGTTTTGTCTGCGCGTTCGGTAATCACAACTTTGAGCGTGGTACGTTCATCGATGCGTTACATGTAGATAATAATTATCGTGGACGAGGTGTAGGCAAGCGTCTGTTGTCTGAATTGTCGAAGTGGTTGCAGCAATACTATTCGGACTCAGGGCTTTACCTAGAGGTGATGTCTGAGAACCACCAAGCGATTGCTTTTTATCAGGCGATTGGTGGCAAAGAAGAACTAGAGCAAGTTTGGAACGCACCATGTGGCAGCCAAGTGAATGAAAAAGTGATTTCTTGGAGCTCTCCCGTTGAACTTGAACAGAAAACAGCGAGCGTTGTGTATTCTTAGTCGATTCTTGTTGAATACTGTTTTTTTGCTGAGTAGCAGGTTCTTAACGAAGCTATTTTAAAGCAGAAGAACAAAGACAAAAGCCCCGAGTATTAAGTTGCTCGGGGCTTTTTTGATTGAATTAGTGGTCGTTTTAATGATTCGCAAAGATGCGTGAAATATTGGGCGATTAATCACGCCATGTGATCTTATTCCTACCGCCTTTTTTCGAAATGTAGAGTGCTTGGTCAGCGTCGTCGATAAGCTGCTCGACAGAACCAAGGGCTTGATGGGCATGTTTCACACCGATTGAAATTGTTACTTCTAATCTAAGGCGAGTAGGGGATTCTAAAAGGGCATTAACCAGCGATTCAATTGAAGCCTCGGTTTCTCCTTGGACCAGCACCAAAAACTCTTCACCGCCGTATCGAAAGCAGTTACTGCTAGTCGGTAGTCGTTTTTGAATCTCATCGGCCAGTTCTTTAATCACCATGTCACCCATTTGATGGCCGTAGGTGTCGTTAATCGATTTGAAATGATCAATATCTATCATGAGCGATGTAATGGATCGCTGACGGTCTATGCTCGGTTCTATCACCTGATGAAGATAAAGGCGGTTGTAGCAGCCCGTTAGTGCGTCTTGATAGGAAAGGGCCTCGAACATATTAGATTGCTTGCGAAGCTGAATCGCTTGTTTGCGGAGTTGCTCGGATTGAGCGAAACGTTTGTGTACTTCCAGGTCACGTCTAACACAGGCCGCTGAGATTAGGATGTAAGCCGAGATATAAACGGAAATTGTTTCTATTTCATGCTCTGGCTCCGCTTCATAAAGCAGTGGCGCAAGGCCGATGAGATAAGCCAAAAAGATAAACGACAGCGTAGATATACTGTATCTGGCTGACAATCTTGAAAACGTACCAATGTAGATCATCACTAAAATGATGCCACCTTGGTAATCGAAGTTGTTCAGCTCGATGGCTAGTCGACCGATATAGACCAAGAAAAGTGAGCTAATTACAAGGAAGGCACTTTCTACGAGTTCCAAAACGTTGGGTTTGTTTGTAATACAGTATCTGGCGGCGGCCATCATCAATAAAAAAAGTATGACTCGGAAAATGATAGGCGTAATGCACTCGCTACCAAAGTGGATGTAGTCGGTGACGATAAAAGCACAGAATATTGAGATAGGGATGTAGATGAAATTTATGTACGGCAAATAAATTTCATTATCGAAATAGGTTTTAAATCTTTGATTCTTGAACCCAGAATAAGAGCGCATTGAGAAATTAGCCGAGATTGATACACAACAATTTGCGTAGTATGTCACAGTCTTTGGGATTGTAAACGACCATTTCTATAGATTTGTCAGTATGTTAGCTAGATCAACAAACGGTAGCGGGCAATATTCACGCTCTATTATCGATAGAGCGTGAATATCTAGAGGCTGGTGTAAGAGTGGTAAACAGAAATTAAAGCAGATTATAAAAACTAATCGCGATTAACGCTTGTTCTTCAGGTAACGCTTACGACGCTCTTCTTTTTTCTTAATCTGTTGTTCCGCTTTCAGCGCAGCCGCTTCTTCAACTTCGATCAGCTCTTGTGTGATCATTTCTGGCAACTCAAGCGTTACCTTACCTAAAGTGCCATTACGCAATTCGTGAAGCAGGATTTCTGAACATTTGTGAATGTCGATATTACCACCGGCACGAAGTGCACCACGCTTACGGCCAATCGCTTCCATCAGTTCGATGTCAGACTCTGGCAGCTCTTCAATTTGGTAACGCTCTTGCAAAAGGTTAGGGTACTGCTTTGCTAGGTATTCTACTGTGTAGAATGCCACTTCATCGTATTCCATTGCTGTATCTTTTACAGCACCTGTTGCAGCCAAGCGGAAGCCACTGTGTGGGTTTTCTACTTTAGGCCAAAGGATTCCTGGAGTGTCTGAAAGGATCACGCCATTCTGCAGGTTGATACGTTGTTGACGACGAGTTACCGCAGGTTGGTTACCAGTAACCGCGATCGTACGTCCAGCCAAGCAGTTGATAATGGTCGATTTACCCACGTTCGGGATGCCCATGATCATTGTACGAATATTCTTGCCCATCTGTTCACGGTGCGGTGCCAGTTTACGTACCAGCTCCATAACGTGGTTAACTTCTTCTTTTACGCTAGTCGTAATCGCAATCGCTTTAACGCCTTGCTCCTTCTCGAAGTGCTCAATCCAACGTTGAGTCAGTTCAGGATCTGCAAGGTCACGCTTGTTCAGCACTTTTACACAAGGCTTATCGCCGCGCAGTGAAGAGATCATTGGGTTTTCACTACTGAACGGGATACGAGCGTCCAGTACTTCGATGATCACATCAACTTGTGGGATAACTTCTTCGATTTCTTTGCGGGCTTTATGCATGTGACCCGGAAACCATTGAATAGACATAGAGATAAACCTTGATAAATATATTTGCTGCACATTGTAAGGGTTGGATGATACGTGTAAAGGTATATCTATCCCGACCTTCAATGAGCTCAGTGAGTTTGCTTGAAGTATAGGCGACTTGGTGATGTTTATTTAGCTGATGATTGACCTATTGAAGGTGGGAACCGCTAATCTTGTAAAGCGTAAAAAGCCGCTATGTCTTTCAAATCTTGATCGTTAAGCTTACTTAGTTGCGCTCGCATCATATCCGCGTAATCGCCCTGCCTATCTCCGGTTTGATACGCTTTCATTGTATTAAAGAGATAGGTTGGATCTTGGCCAGAAAGCTTAGGATAGGAGTTATTAGTCGATTGACTGGTAGGGTTATGACAAAAAACGCAGCTTGGTGATTTAACTTTACCTAGTTCAGCGTCGCCAAAATCAGAGGCATGAAGGTTAGAGGAAAGAGCTAGCAATATTAGAGCGAAGGTTGGGTAATGCACGTTTTTACTCCGGTAAAAACATGATTATAAAGCTTCCCCTAAGGGGAAGCTCAAGTCTTATTTGTTCTGGGTGAACATTTAGTATGGCTTAAAGTGCATTTTCCAACTTAGTTAGGAAAGTAGCGATGTCTTCAGAGCTGATATCTCTATGAGTAACAAATCGAACAGGGTTCCCTGGTGACATCGTAATGCCTTGTTCGCCCAGTTCGCGTGCGATTCGGTTGATATCCACAGACTCATCTAACTTAGCAAATACAATGTTAGTTTGAATGAAATCAGGGTTAACAGAAAAACCTTCTAGTTTGCTTAAACCAATCGCTAGATTTTCTGCGTTCTCGTGGTCAGCTTTAAGTTGAGTAACGTTCTCTGTTAAAGCCATTTTTCCCGCTGCGGCAAGAATACCTGCTTGGCGCATACCGCCACCGACCATTTTACGTAGGCGGCGTGCTTTAGCGATGTACTCTTTACTACCAAGAAGTAGAGAGCCAATCGGCGCGCCTAAGCCTTTTGATAAACAGATTGTCATTGAATCGAAGTGTTGTGCGATCTCTTTAATGTGAACATCCAGTGCTACTGCTGCATTGTATACGCGCGCGCCGTCGAGGTGCATTTGCAGGCCGTGTTGGTTTACGAACTCACGTGCTTCCGCTAGATAAGACATTGGCAGGACTTTACCATTGATCGTGTTTTCTAAACTAAGAAGCTTGGTACGAGCAAAGTGGCTGTCGTCGGGCTTAATCGCAGCGGCAAGCTTTTTAAAGTCTAAAGTACCGTCTGGGTTATTCTCGATTGGTTGAGGTTGGATAGAACCAAGGACCGCAGCGCCGCCAGCTTCGTATTTGTAGTTGTGCGCCTGCTGGCCACACAGATATTCATCACCACGCTCACAATGCGCCATTAAGCCAAGAAGGTTGGCTTGTGTACCTGAAGAGGTAAACATTGCCGCTTCAAAGCCTGTCTCATTTGCTGCCCACTGTTCTAGTTCGTTGACGGTTGGGTCATCGCCATAAACATCATCGCCCACTTCTGCGTTTGCCATTGCGTCACGCATGGCTTGTGAGGGTTTAGTTACGGTATCAGAACGAAAGTCCATGTTTCTCTCCTAGAGTACTTTAGGTAGTCATATAATTGGCTATAACTGGCTATAACTGGCTATAGATGGCCGCATAGTTGGGCTTTACTTAAACAAGCGATAGTTTTGGTATCGGTAATTTGATCGTGTCGTATTTTGTCGTGCAGTTCTTCTAGACTCAGTTCGATCACCTCTATGACTTCATCTTCGTCGCATTTAAAGCGGGTAGTGAGGCTTAAGTCTTTGGCGACGAACAAATGCTGAATCTCATCACAGAATCCAGCTAAAGGGGTAACTTGTCCTAAGCTTTGAAAAGAAGTTGCACTGTAACCTGTTTCTTCTTCCAACTCTCGCTGGGCACATTCAAGAGGTGTCTCACCAATTTCCATGGTGCCAGCCGGTAATTCTAAAAGCCATTTTTTAAGAGAAGGGCGAAACTGGTTAATGAGGATGATTTTTCCAGACGAAGTGATAGGAAGAATAACTGCCGCGCCGGGGTGGTTTATTGTTGTATGTTTTACCACGACGTTCGTAGGGAGCGTCACGTTCTCTTCTATGAGAGAAATACTTTTCCATTGATGGATAACTTTACTCATGCAGTCTGGCCACATTCCTTGCCAATTTTTCGGATAACTGAAGACGTGCACCACCATAACGTCTATGGTGTCGAAAATAAAAGAAAAATTAGGCTTAGCAATAGATTTAATTTCACGCCGTTCGTGATGTTACTCTCATAATTGGAATCTATGATTGCGCCAAAATTACCGACGTAACCATCTGATATAAATGCAACTCAATAATAAAATACACTTGTAACAAAGTACTGACAAATGTATAAAAACAATTCTACACTCTCAACTATTCAAAGATTTTCGGAGTAACGCATGAACCCTTCTATTTCTTCACATGCTGACAAGGCGCTACTCTCTGAAAGAATCAATAAATTAGCGCATGCTCTGTCTGATGGTGTCTACGAAAGAGAAGACACCATTAAGCTTTGTTTACTGGCTGCTTTGGCTGGTGAAAGCGTGTTTCTATTAGGCCCTCCGGGCATCGCAAAAAGCCTTATCGCGAAACGTCTCATTCAGGCTTTTGATAACAGCAGCTATTTCGAATATTTGATGACTCGTTTCTCTACTCCCGAGGAAGTGTTCGGCCCACTAAGTATCCAAGAATTAAAAGACAACGGTCGTTACGTAAGACTAACCGAAGGCTACCTACCAACTGCACAAGTCGTCTTCCTCGATGAGATCTGGAAAGCCGGCCCTGCAATCCTAAACACGCTACTTACTGTCGTTAACGAAAAGACTTTCAAAAACGGCAGTGATATTGAACGTGTACCGATGCGTCTACTAGTATCGGCATCCAACGAACTTCCAGATGAAGACAGCGGCTTGGAAGCACTTTATGACCGTATGTTGGTACGCGTGTTCGTGAACCGTATTCAAAACAAACAAAACTTCAAATCGATGCTGACGACGGGTACTTCTCAAGAAGCGGTAATTCCAAAAGGTTTGGCGATTACGGACATTGAATACCATCAATGGCAGAAAGAGCTCGATAAGCTGGAACTGACAGACAATTCGTTTGATAAGTTGTTTGAACTAAAAACCATGCTTGAAGAGACGGTTAAGAAGCAAGGCTCTGCTTCAGAGTCAGAATTGTATGTATCAGACAGACGCTGGAAGAAGGCCGTTAAACTATTGAAAGCGAGTGCGTTCTTTAGTGGTCGCGATAGCGTGAACCCGCTGGATATTATGCTTCTGCAAGATTGTTTGTGGCATAGCCCAGAATCACGTGATGTGGTTCGTAGCGTGGTGAAAGACTTTGCATTGAACCGAGCGTTTGATCAACAAGAGTCGAAAGCTCAAATTGAAATGTCTCGTGAAGAGTTAGAAGAGATTCAAGACGATGTTGAATCAACGTTGTCGGTGTCACTTTCTATGGAGTCAACCAGTGGCTTGTTGCGTAAAGATGTTTACCAGAATGACATCAAGAACGCGAAAATGTACAGTGTGGGCAGTGCTTACAATCTAGTGAAACTGGTTATGCTGCAAAGCAACATGTCGGTTTCTGAATCTGAGAAAGGCGATAGCCGTTGGGTATACGTAGCCAAAGACGATTTTGATCGTGTTCTTAAAGAAGGTCACGGTGATATTTACGGTTACGTAAACGAAAATAAAAACCTATGCCGTTTAAAACTCGACTTGGATGCATCAAACCAATTAGTGATTAAAGACATCGCCAATCGCTCTGTATTGGTGAGTGTGGTTACTACTGACGGTTTAGACCAAGAACTGTACAACAAGTGGTTGAGTGGCGCTGAGAAAGCCTTAGAACAGTTAACTGAAGCTGAATTCAAGTTAAAACGCGTTCGTACTGAATTCCATGATGCATTACCTCATAACTATATTGACCCTGATTTACCAAAAGCGATGGAAGCAAGTTTGCAATCGGTAACGCAAGATCTTGAAACCACGAAAGTGAAGAGTGCCAAGATCGCTCAGCGTATTAAGTTTATGAGCCAGTACTTCGAGTAAGAGGAGAGCATATGTTAGGAGCAGACGGCTTAAACCTCGCTTTGATGGTAGCTGATTCCGGAATCATTGATACCGCGATGAATGATCTCATCGCTCGTTCTCAAGTCATGATGGCTGCAGAGAACAAAGGTGTGAAAACATCAGTGAAAAACCACTTAGTTAAATGGCGCGGTAAAGTTAAAAAACGCGTTACTAAGGTGTGTGAAACTGATCGATTCCAAGAGGAAATCGCCCTTTACCAAGAAGTGATTTACTGGGATGAACCTCAGTTCTTTGATGAGATTGACAGCGTTATCAAAAAGCTGGAGTGGCACTCAGCGTTTTATCTACAAGCTCGACGCCTTATGGAGAACAACAAGGGTGTTTATAACGCGATGTTTCCACACTACTTTTGCGACCAATGGTACCAATCACTTTCTGATGCGATTAAACAAGCTCAAGTAACTGAACTTGAAACAAGCAAAGAAAAAGTCTTAGCCGATCTTTATCAGCGCATGGAAACCATGAAAAACATGGATAAAGTGACTGAGTCGGGTGATGAAGGCAGTGTAGGGCGCTTGTGGGACATGGCTTCTGCCAAATTAAGCAAAACAGACCTTACCATCATGAAACGTCATGCTGAGTTCTTGAATAAGCACAAGGGCTTGCAAGAGATCGCTGAAAAGCTAGGCCGTATGGCTGGTGAGGAAGATGATCCTTCGCTACACAAAGCCCCTGTAGAAGAATTGCAGGTGGTTGAAGAGAAAAGCGATGAAGCGGTCGATGATATTGTCGGGATTCATGAAAGTGATGACCTTAACAAGATGCTGCCAAACGAAACCATGTTCTTAGCTTATCCTGAACTTGAGGTTATCTTTTACAAGCACTTGGCCGACAAGCGTTTACTGAGCTATCGCTCGCAAGGTAAATCACGCACGTTACGCAAAGTGAAGGCGCAAAAACCAGATAGCAAGAACATCGATATTGAAAAGGGCCCGTTTATCGTCTGTGTGGACGCTTCGGGTTCTATGAGTGGTTTCCCTGAGCAGTCTGCTAAAGCAATGGCTTATGCCTTAATGCAAATTGCTCTTGCAGAAGAGAGAGACTGTTATGTGATTCTTTTTTCTTCTGAGCAGATTACCTATGAGTTAACCAGGCAAGATGGCCTACGTGAAGCGAGCGACTTCTTAAGTTACTCATTCCACGGCGGTACGGATTTGGAACCTGTTCTCATGAAGTCGATTGACCTAATGACTGGTGATAAATACAAGAATGCCGATTTAATCGTACTTTCTGACTTTATTGCGCCGAAACAATCAGACGAAATGATTGCTCAGGTTGAAAAGTTGAAAGAACACAAAAACCGTTTCCATGCGGTTAGTCTTTCTAAGTATGGCAACCCTCAACTTATGACTATGTTTGACCACTGCTGGGCGTATCATCCGAGTCTTGTCGGTCGTTTCATGAAGAAGTGGTAGCGCTAGAACATCTTGTTTAACTCGATTTTGCTGTGTGTTTTTTGATTAAAGAGATCGAACATGCAGCAATTTGATTTAAATGTCAGCAAACGGAATTTAAATTCACTTTTTTGTTTGACTATCTCCCCTCAATCCGTAAAGTAGGCACCCGAACACAGCGGTGCGGCTTACTTAAGTCCCTAAAGTGTTGAATTAAAAAAGGCGCCTTGGCAGAGTGGCTATGCAGCGGATTGCAAATCCGTGGACCTCGGTTCGACTCCGGGAGGCGCCTCCATTCTTTTTCTTAGCTTGATAAGTTAAGAGATATTAAGAATGAAAATGCGATACTAGCTCAGTTGGTAGAGCGCAACCTTGCCAAGGTTGAGGTCATCGGTTCGAACCCGATGTATCGCTCCAAATTTTGTAGTGTTGATTCATTTTGACATTAAGATGGTGTTTTACTTTTCAGTAATCGGCATCGCAATAAAAAATTGCGTGCCCTGGTGGT
>NZ_JBFRTU010000073.1:0-500 GCF_041474275.1 Vibrio sp. 10N.222.52.B7
ATCATCTCGACGATTCAAGATCGTGGTTATGTAAAAGTTGAACAGCGTCGTTTCTATGCTGAGAAGATGGGTGAAATTGTTACTGACCGTCTAGACGGCAGCTTCAATGACCTAATGAACTACGACTTCACTGCTCGTATGGAGCAGAAGTTGGACCAAATCGCAGAAGGCGAAGCAAGCTGGAAAGGCGTGCTAGATAACTTCTTCGAAGACTTTACTGGCGATTTGGAAAAAGCAGATTTAGACGAAGACGCTGGAGGCATGAAGCCAAATCATATCGTGGAAACCGATATTGAGTGTCCGACTTGTAGCCGTAAAATGGGTATTCGTACTGCTTCGACAGGCGTATTCCTTGGTTGTTCTGGCTATGCACTTCCACCAAAAGAGCGTTGTAAGACAACAATCAACCTTGGTGATGAAGAAGGCATTATCAACGTGCTTGAAGAAGACGTTGAAACAGCAGCACTTCGAGCTAAAAAGCGTTGTCCTATTTGTGAAAC
>NZ_JBFRTU010000074.1:0-21006 GCF_041474275.1 Vibrio sp. 10N.222.52.B7
CGGCGGAGGTGAACGACTTCGAGCAAGGCACGAACAGTGGCGATTACCAGATGGTGATGACCGACGGTTACGGCTCGACAGCGGAAGCGACGGTGACCCTGAAAGAGAGCAACGTGAACGAGGGCCCAGTAGCGATTGATGACACATATGAAACTCATAGTGAGACGCTGCTCTTCTCTGAGTCCTTTGAAAACATGACAAACACAGGTCGTTGGACAGTAGTAACTGGCGACGAACTGGGTGATTGGGAAGCAACAAATGGTCTAGAGATTCAGCGTGACGGTCTCATAGCTGAAGCGACAGACGGTGACTACCTCGCTGAGCTTGATGCTCATCAAAACACCGCGATCACAACAAGTATTAATACGTCAGACCAAGATAGCGTTCGTGTTGAATTTGATTACAACCCTCGACGAGACGGTAATTCATCTTCTGACATGACGTTTAAAGTCGGTGACACGTTAGTTACTGTTCACGCCGATGGAACTCTATCGGGTGCCGACGGACTTAATGTCCAAATAGGGCAACCTGACGCAAATGGTTGGTATAAGATCACGGCTGAGTTCGAAGTCCAAGGGGACGTTACGGACCTTACATTTGCAGGCGCTGGTGCTTCAGATAGCTACGGTGCGTTGTTAGATAACATTACAGTGACAGGTATTAATCAATCTAAACTTGTTACTGCTGAAGACACGTCTATCACGATTTCTTTTGATGAATTGTTGGCGAATGATACTGACATTGATGGTGATGAGCTCTCAATTGTTGTGGGTTCAATTACCTCCGCGACTAATGGTGAGCTGTTTGTCGACTACACAAACAATACAATTACATTCACACCGGATACCGACTATAACGGGGAGGCAACTTTTAAATATAAAGTGACCGATGGGAACGGTGGGGAAGACGAAGCAGAAGTTACGCTTAATATCACTCCTGTGAACGATGCACCAGTGCTGATAGGTGATTTGTTGGGTGAAGTGGATGAAGAAGGCAGCTACACCATTACGGCTGAGGACCTAGGCTACACGGACGTTGATGATACTGACACAGGTGTGACCTTCACGGTCGGCAACGCGAGTGACGGCATAATCTTAGTCGGTGGTGTTCCGTCGAACCATTTCACTGTGGCGCAGTTGGCGGCGGGTGAAGTGACGTTCAAACATGACGGCAGTGAAACCACGTCAGCGTCGTTCGATGTGAACGTTGAAGACGGCAACGAAGATGGTAGCACACCGGTAGCCAGCACTTTCAACTTGACGGTGACGCCAGTGAATGATGCGCCGGAACTAACAGGCGATTTGGCGGCGGAAGTGGATGAGGCAGGCAGCTACACGATCTCGGCAGCTGACTTGGGTTATACAGACGTTGACGATACAGACACAGGCGTGACCTTCACGGTCGGCAACGCGAGCAACGGCACAATCTTAGTGAACGGCGTCGCGTCAAGCAGCTTCACGGTGGCGCAGTTGGCGGCGGGTAAAGTGACGTTTAAACATGACGGCAGCGAAACTACGTCGGCGTCTTTCGATATTAACGTTGAAGACGGCAACGAAGATGGCAGCACACCGGTAGACAGCACGTTCAACTTGACGGTGACGCCAGTGAATGATGCGCCGGAGCTGACAGGCGATCTGTTGGGTGAAATGGATGAAGCAGGCAGCTACACCATCACGGCGGCAGATCTTGGCTACACGGACGTTGACGATACGGACACAGGCGTGAGCTTCACGGTCAGCAACGTGAGTAACGGCACAATCTTAGTGAACGGCGTCGCGTCGAGCAGCTTTACGGTGGCGCAGTTGGCGACGGGTAAAGTGACGTTTAAACATGACGGCAGCGAAACCACGTCGGCGTCTTTCGATATTAACGTTGAAGACGGCAACGAAGATGGCAGCACACCGGTAGACAGCACGTTCAACTTGACGGTGACGCCAGTCAACGATGCGCCTGTAGCCATCAGTGATTCTTACAAAAACGTTCAAGAAACCATATTGCTCACTGAGTCATTCGAAAATATGGCAAACCCAGCGGGTTGGACGGTTGTTTCTAAAGACCCATCAGAGGTATGGGACTTTACTAATGGTATAGAGATTGAGCGAGACGGCTTAATTGTTGATGCTACCGACGGTGATTTTTACGCAGAGCTAGACCCACATAAAAACACGGTGATGACGACATCAATTGATACGTCGGATCAAGACTCTTTGAGGGTAGAGTTCGATTATAACCCTCGCCAAGACGGCAACTCGTCGTCTGATATGACTTTTACTGTTGGGAATACAACTATTACGCTGCATGCGGATGGAACAGTGACTGCTCCAGAAGGCATTTCTGTAACACTAGATGGTCCGGATAACAAAGGTTGGTATCAAGCAAATGCTGAGTTTGATGTTAGTAGTGATGCTACTTTAATCGCTTTTGCTGGTGCGGGTAAATCTGATTCGCTTGGTGCGTTCATCGATAACATTACAGTTACCGGAATAGATGCACCCAAACTCATAACGGAAGAAGATCAGGCTCTTACTATTAGTGGTAGTGAGCTGCTAGCCAATGATTTCGATGTTGATGGGGATGACATAACCATTTTTTCTGTCAACGCAACCGATGCTACAAACGGTTCTGTTCAGCTGATAGATGGCAATGTCGTGTTTGAACCTAACCAAGACTTCAATGGTGAAGCGACTTTCGAATACACCATTGTTGATACTCATGGTGAAAAAAGCACTACGACAGTGACCGTTAATGTAACACCAGTAAATGATGACCCTATCGCGAACGATGATTCAAGAGAATTAGGTGATAACCTGATCGTCAATGGTAGCTTTGAAGACTATGAATCGGTATCAAATGCCGGTTGGGGTTCTCGAATCGACCAACTAGATGGTTGGTCCTACGATGCAAGAACTGGTGCTTTAGATTCAGTTCAAGAAGGCTATGCTGTTGATGAAACAGACGGCGATCGTATGATTGATATGGAAGGTAACGGTGACAATGTAACCCTTACCCAACAAATTCAAGGTGTGGAAAGCGGTACCCTATACCAACTGTCTTTTGATACGGCAATGTACGAAAGATTGCCGAGTGCTGAGCTTGAGGTCATTTGGAACGGCGAAGTCATTGCTACGATCACCCCTGAAAGCAACATAATGCAAACTCAGTTATTGGAATTATTAGGTGGTAGTGGAGATGGTTCAAATACCCTTTCATTTAGAGAAGTTGGTACTGAAGGCGACAAGAGTGGGACTTATCTAGACAATATCAAATTTCAAGAAGTGATTAAAAGCCTTCAGACACAAGAAGATATAACTCTCGATATCCCTAGTAGCGAGTTACTTTCGAATGATTCTGACGTTGATGGTGATACGTTAATTATTTTAGATAGTTTAGTGATTGATCCAACATACGGTCAGGTTGAGTTAATTGAGCTACAAGATGGTTCTCAAACCGTTCGTTACACTCCAGCGGATGACTTCAATGGTATCGCTACGTTTACTTACACAGTTTCTGACGGTAAAGGTGGTACTGATACCGCCGTGGTTACGATTAATGTCACTCCAGAAAATGATGCCCCAATATTTGTCAAAGATGGAGTGCCGATTGGCGATACTGATCAAATAAGTGTATCGACTAAAGAGGATAACTCTGTATCTGGTAAGGTTACTGCAACTGATATTGACGACACTGACCTGACTTACACGGTGAGCCAACCTACAAACGGTAGTGTTGAGATCGACCCTGAAACTGGCGAGTGGAAGTACACTCCGAACAACGAGTTTGATGGAGATGATTCATTTGTTGTTACCGTGTCGGACGGTAACGGTGGTACAGATACGGTTGTAGTGAATGTTGATGTATTACCTGTCGCCGAGCTAACTGTTAAGGCAGGCCAACCAGTGACAGAAGCAGAAGAAGCGTTCCTATCTTTTGAAATCAACCTAGATGAGCTTGTCTCTGAGAACGTTGGTCTTGCTCTTACACTAGGGGCTGCAGGGGATTCTGCAACTAAAGGTGTCGATTACGAAGACAATATTTACGTTAAAGATGGACAAGATTATAAAGCGCTTTCAGAGCAGGAGCTTGCCGATCTAATTATTGCTAGCGGCTCGGGTAGCTTAGAAGTCTTCATCAAGGTTCTTGATGATAAATTGCTTGAGGGTGAAGAGACTGTAACCCTAAAAGCTAGCTCAACTAGTGAGTTTGTTGAAAATGACAAACAGGACTCAGGTACAGCTAAGATTGTCGATGAGACAGACACAAACGACAAAGATACCGTTACAGTTGGGCTGACTGGTCCCGATTCAGTTATTGAGGGTGATAAGACAAGTCCATTTACGATTACGCTAAGTGAGCAAGTGCCTGAAGATAGTGTGGTTACTCTTCAGTACTCTTACACAAATGCGAGCAATGAAGATATTGTTGAAGTTATAACTGTAAACGTAGACGCAAATACAAATACAGCGACCTTTGAGATTCAAACTGAACAAGACAACGAATACGAAGTTGGACAAGAGTTTAACGTTAGTGTTGTATCCGTAACCCAAGATGGTACCGATGTATTTGAGAAGCTAGATACTTCTAGTGCTGATAAAAATGTAGCTATTGACGATAGCCATGATAACCCGCCAAAAGCTGAAGACTTCTCTATTTCTCTCAATGCAGATGGCTCTTCGCAAGTTATTTTCGATACCGGGATGGGGACTATCGAAGGTGATGGTACAGACCATATTTCTGATAATGAAGATGATAACGATAATGACGCAGATACAAATCTCGGCGTGATCATCACAGAGCTGCCTGATTCAGGAACTCTTTACTATGTCGATGGTAATAACAAGGTTGAAGTGGTAGTTGGGCAGACGTATGCAGATCCTAACAACATCGTTTATGAAGATGACCAAGAATCAACAGGCTTCTTCTTAGGTGTTGATGATACATCCACATTAGATAAAGGCCCTCATAGCACTGCAGAGTTTCATAACTGGGGTGATGAAGTAGATGCGTATACTCGCGAACTGAAGTTTGATAATGGTGATGTCGTCACCATTACCTCGGAAGGTCGAAATAACGTTGACGCCAAGCCTTTAGTACAGAACAACAGCCAGCAAGGCCATATGGGTTTCGGTATTGCATCGACTAATCGCGGTATTCACCAAGATGAGGTAATCAACATTGATTTCTCTTCTCGTCCAGCGGACTCAGTAACGGTTGGTCTAAGCGGTTTGGGTGGCTGGTTTGCCCCAAATGCTGATGATAGTGTTCAATCAAGAGCCGAGATTACAGTCACCTTTGATTATGGTAATGGTGTCACAGAAGACAAAACCTTCCTTTATGATGACACCCACAATAATCAAAATGTCACGATTGTCGCTCCTGAAGGTGCTGAGATTGTTTCGGTGGAAGCAAGCACACAAGGACCAGGTAACTGGGAGCTGACTTCTCTTGAAGCTAAGGCGTCAGATTCATTCGAATATAAAGCGGTAGACAGTGATGGTAACGAAAGTGAAGTTAAGACAGTTACTATCGATAAGTCTGGTGACCTGAATGCGAATAACGATCCGCAAGGCTTCGAAGTTAAACTGGGTGAGTTCAGTGAAGACAACGACTCTCCATGGTCAGCCGAAGGCGCTGAGCTAAATGCTAGCTTCAATGGCCAAGATAAAGACTTCGCACACAGCGGCATTAAGATTGGTGTTGCCGGCAAAGTAGGTGGATTGGGTGCTCAGATTGAATATGATCGTGCAGAGCAGCAATCTGAGAAGTTTGAAATCAACTTAGATAGCCCTGCTACTCAGTTTACATTTTCAGTATCTAACTTGTTTAAAAACGAAGGTAATGACGGTGATTTCACTGATAACCATGAACAAGGCAGTTGGGTAGCGTACCTCAATGGCGTAGCGGTTGCAGGTGATACGTTTATTGCTGAAGACGGTAACAATAAAGGTACTTACGAAATAACACCGCTTGGTCCTGATGGTACTCCAATCGCGTTTGATACTGTGGTATTTGAAGCAACTGAGTATTCCAACCAAGCAACGAATGATAATGATGCGTCAGATTACTTCCTAACTGGTTTTAAAGCCTCTAGTGAAGGCGCGTATGCAGTGAATCAAGGCGGCATTCTTGAGATTCCAACATCGAAGCTTGCTGGCATTATCGGTTCTGAGCTTCTAAATAACGATATCGATTCAGATGGCGACAATCTACGTATTACCTATGTATACGGTGAAACGGAAGGTAATGCGTATATCAAAGACGGCATCGTATACTTTGATTTAACTGGCGATGATTTTGTCGGTGAAACAACGTTTAAATATCAGGTTACTGATGATAATGGCCAAATCGCGAGTGCTGAAGTTAATGTTATCGTCAACCCTTTACCGACTCCTTCTAGTGTTGCGTCTGTAGACCTGCTAGCAGACTCAGTAGTTGAAGGTGATGATCTTGGCTTTAAAGTAATTCTGGATTCAAGTGCACTTGTTGAGTCTGTATTGGACGTTACTTTTGGTAAGAACACGGATGCTGCGAATGATTCGGGTGAAGAAAAAGATCTCGACTTGAGTCAGGTTCGTTTTACTAATGGCGTCACCTATGATCAGCAAAGTGGAAAACTGATTGTCCCAATTGGAGTGAAGGACTTTGCAATCTTGATTCCGACAATTGATGACAGTCTCCATGAGATCGCTGAAACCTACACCGTGACTGTTGGTGGTGAATCCTCTGTGGGTAGCATTACTGATAACGATGAAGCTCCAATTATCGATACAGTGAGCAACGCGGTTAATCTAAATAATGAACAAGTAATTGAAGGCGATATAGCCGTCTTCACCGTGAACCTAGTTAACACAAGCAGCCAAGAGACTCGATTCGACTGGTCGTTAAACTCAGGTTCTGCCGAGCTCGGTGATAACAAAGATTTCACCGACAACGTAGAGTTCACTGAGGGCGTGACGCTTGTTAATGGTCAGCTTGTTGTGCCTGCGGGAGTAACGTCGTTTGACATCAAGGTACCAACTAACGAAGACGGCATTGATGAGTTAAATGAGAACTTCACGCTCGAAGTGGATGGTAAGCAAGGTATTGCGACGATCATTGATAACGATGAAGCACCGCAAGCACAGGACTCACATGTCATTGGCGATGAGGCACAAGCCCAAGGTTCATCGATTACGTTTAAGTGGGCCGATTTCAACGTTTCTGATGCAGATTCCAGCGAATTGTCGATTGTTATCACTAGTGCTCCAGGTGCGGGTGATATGTATCTGTACAACGAATCTACTGATGAATGGGTTCTGTTAAATACTGAAACGATTGGTACAGGTGTATCAGTAAGCCAAGAGCAGGTAGAACAAGGTTTCTTGATATTCAACCCAGTAAGCTATGAATCTAGTACATCAATGTTTGATGAAGATAATGTAGTAACTGGTAATAATCAGCAAGATTATGCGGAGTTTAACTACCACAGTTCTGATGGCATCAACACCAGCTCTAGTACGACGATGTGGATTGATATTCGCCCTGATACGACACTTGCCAAGTTAGTTGTAGAATCACCAAATGTAGATTTAGATGAAGGTTTTAAGTTAGAGCAATGGGAGAACCTAGACTTTGATTACAACAATGGTAGCGGTGTCGCTCCGGACGTTGTTGAACAAGCAATCGAGTCTGCAGGTGTTGCCAACACTTCAGAAGTTACACAGACGCCAGACTTTGGCACTCAGAACTCTCCAGCTATCGAAAACATTTCGAGCAAACTTACTGGTTTGGTATTCCTAGTTGCTGGTGAGTCATACGTGTTTAGCGGTCATGCAGATGATTCATTTAGACTTGAAGTCGGTGGTGAAACCATGGCCTCTCAAACTTGGGGCGGAGGCGGTACCTATGAGTCTTCAGCCTTTGTACCATCGGCATCTGGTTGGTACACAATTACTGCATTCCACGACAACGAGGCTGGTCCAGGTAATGCCACTATCAGTGTCGCAGTTGGTGGTAATGAACCCGTAGACTTTAACACGGACAACTTCGATATTGTTCCGGATGTAAGTTCGCTTGAGGATAAAGTTAATATCGGGGCACAGGTTGAACATGAATCCTTAGAGGGTGGTTATTACCCAGCGTTCGATATTAATGAAGGGCTGGAAGATACCTTTATCAATGTCTCTAAGATCACTACGCAGCTTGTTGATACCGATGGTTCAGAGACATTGAGACTCGTCGTGTCCGGTTTGCCTGAAGGTTCAATTGTTAAACTTGGAGATCAGGAGCTTGTTGTTAATGCTGATGGTGAAGTTGATATATCTGCTTGGTTAACATCAAATGGTACTGCCGAAACAGTGCTCACTGATCTGATGATTCAGGTTGATGAGCCAGGCACTTATAGCGTTAAGATTGAAGCTATTTCAGACGAGATTGTCGGCGATACCAGTGAGATTTCGAGCGGGGCCTTCGACTTGATTGTTCATCCAGTGTCTGTTGGACCGGATGCTGAGAGTAAGGAAGCCTTTGGACAAGAAGATACTATTTTAGTGCTATCGATTGATGATTTTGGGATTGAGTCTGGCAACGATATAGTGATAACTCATCAACCACTCGATGGAGCGTTGGTGATTAACCTTGGTACTGTTCAAGAGCCAAATTGGCAGCCACTAAACTCGAGTCAGATTACATCGGCTCAATTAATTTCAGGCGTGATCGGCTTTAATCCAGATGCTAACGAATCTGGTTATGACGGCTTTAATGTTGATGGTGTAGGCAATAAATCGAATGACTACGCTGAAATTAAGTTCAAGGCTGTAAACGAGAATGGTACGTCAGAAGAGCATACGCTTACGGTAGATATTACGCCTGTGGCTGATGCCCCATTAGTAGCTGTTTCCATTGGGGATATTACCTTTTCCAACGGTATCGACGTATATCAAGAACTTGTTGGGTTCTCCCAGTTGACTACTACAGAGAAAAACACACTACTTACAGAACTTAAATTAGATGGTTTTGAGGAAGGCAGAGTACTTAACGCGGATATTCATGAGCACTTACATCAAGGCGGATCTAAGGACAAGCTTTATGTTGGTGACCAAAGTCAGGACTCGGACCACTATATAGGTGGTGCGGGCAACGATTGGTTCGTATCAGGCGCTGGAAATGACAAAATTGAAGGTGATGAAACTACCAGTGATATAGGTGTCGATGGGTATGACACTGTAATTTACTCAGGTCCAGTTTCTCAGTACATAATCACAGATCTAGGCGATCATGGTGGAGGTGTCGGCCACTGGCTAGTGCGAGATACGAAGGGGACCGATACACCTAATGATCAATATACTCCTTCTGATGAAAATGGAGACCACTTATATGAAATTGAACGATTGATTTTCTCTGATGCTATCGTTGAACTAAACAACATAGATGGAAGCTATCGTATTGTTCAACAACAGGAAATCCCTGTCGATATAAAGGTTTCTTTGCAAGATGCGGATGGCAGTGAAATCATTAAAGGTGATTCGGTTACGGTGAGTGGTATTCCGTCAGGGGCGAAACTGTATGTAGATGGAGTACTGCAAACGCCAGTCAATGGTACAAGTAATTACATACTTGCACTTGCTGTTGATGCAGCTGGAGTTGTGGGGACGGTAAGTGCTCAATTAGTATTCCCGGCGGATTATACTGGAAATCGTGATTTTGGTATTACAGTTGAAGCAGTTAGTGAAGAGCAATATGTTACGGGAGCGGACAAATTTGCAAGCTCTACGGCAACTGCAGAAATCGAGGTTCCTGAGCCCGTAACACCAACCACGATTAGTTCTTCTGGAGATGTCACCGACACGATTACCGTAGATGGAGCTGACCTTCAATGGCAGAAGCATCAATTCTCTGCTGGGAATACAGAAAATGAGAGAACATCAACGTTTGATAATACAAACACCGATTACCTTGTTGATGTTGGCAAAGGTGGTGACTACGTTCAACTAGGAGGTGGAAACGACACGGTTTACCTTGGGGGGAGTGAGTCATTAGCCAAGAACCCTAAAGACGGTGCGGCTGAGCGTGATGATTTTGTATCGGAAGGCGATAGTTATAGACCAAGTATGAATAAGAATGACAGCATCGATATTGCTTTCACTGGTGACGGTAACGATACAGTTTACGGACAAGCAGGTATCGACGCTATCGATGGTGGTACTGGTAATGACTACTTAGATGGTGGGAGTGGTGATGACGCACTTAAAGGTGGAGTTGGTCAAGATACGCTGATTGGTGGTCTCGGAAACGATATCCTTATTGGTGGTGATGACGCTGATATATTCAAGTGGGTTGATGGTGATTTAGATGGAAGTACCGATCGAATCTCCGATTTTAGCATCGCGGAAGGAGATAAGGTTGATTTGTCTGACTTATTTGCTGATGCGCCAACTCAACAACAAGTCACTGAGTTGTTAGACAACATCGAGGTTGAAGGAGGCGAAGTTAACTCCGCCATGGTTGTAGAAAAAGATGGGCAGCAAGTTAAAATTGAATTTGATGGCCTCTCCGCTGCAGACTTGACGAATAGTTTGTCTGACATCCTAGTTATTAAAGACGATTGAGTTTGCTGATACTAATAAAAAACCGAGATTGAAGAATCTCGGTTTTTTATGAACTGTAACGCTGTTTCTTAGACTGGTAATTTGTATTTAAAGAACCTTACAAGCAAAACCTTTTAGGTAGAAGCCTTCTGGGTAAGCAGTGTCAGTTAGATGGTCAGCTGCTTGCTCGAAGCGTTCTACGAACTTAACAGTGCGGCCTGCATCTAATGCTGCATCAGCAATGATTTTTTGGAACAAATCAGTACCCATTAAGCCAGAGCAAGAGTAGGTGAGTAGAGTGCCGCCTGGTTTCAGGATTTGCATTGCAAGCATGTTAACGTCTTTATAGCCGTTGGCGCCTGAAGTTAGGTTATTCTTGCTTGAAACAAATTTTGGCGGATCCATAATCACTACGTCAAACTTAGTGCCTTGATCACGGTACTCACGAAGCAGTTTGAAAACGTCAGCGTTTAGGAATACAGCGCGCTTTTTCGAGATATCAAACTCATTAAGTTCAGCGTTGAATTTAGCGGTATCAAGAGCAAGTTGAGATACGTCAGCGTTGATAACACGCTTCGCGTCGCCTTTAAGTGCGTAAAGGCCAAAGCCACCTGTATATGAGAAACAGTTAAGGACATCTTTGCCTTTAACGTACTTCATCGATTCTTTGCGGCTATCACGTTGGTCCATGTAGAAGCCTGTTTTGTGGCCTTCCATAATGTTCACGCTGATTTTAACGCCATTTTCTTCAATCACGATAGATTTTGGTGGCTCTTCACCATGAAGAACGCCGACAACTTGTTCTAGGCCTTCTTTCTTACGAACTGCCACGTCTGAACGCTCGTAGATGTTGCAGTCAGGGAAACACTCGATTAACGCTTCAACCAATACGCTTTTGTTAAACTCAGCGCCAGCACTTAGCAGTTGGCAAACAAGAAAGTCTTGGTATTTGTCGATTGTGATACCTGGTAAGCCATCAGACTCTGCGGCCGTTAGGCGGTAGCCCGTTAGACCATCACGTTCGATAATGTCTTCTCGTAAAGACTGTGCGTCTTGAATTCGTTTTACGAAGAACGCCTTGTTGATCTCTTCTTTTTCAAATGTCCAAACACGAGCTCGAATTTGAGATTCTGGTGAGTAAGCCGCTTTTGCAAGCCACTGACCATTTTGAGCATATACGTCTACAGTTTCACCTTGTTTTGGTTCGCCTTCGACCTTATCGATACCGCGTGAAAATACCCAAGGGTGTTTGCGGCGTAGTGATTTATCTCGGCCTTTAGCTAGATGAATTGAAGGAGTCATAATTTACTCTGTTTGTTGAATTTGAAGGAGGGGTATTGTCGGGGAAGTGCAGGTGAAAAGCAAATAAGAAAGGGCTGCAGAAGCAGCCCTAGTAATGATTAATCAACACATTGTGGTGGATATCAGTATTAAGCTTTAAGACCTGTCAGCAAACCTTCCATCGTATCGCTTTGTTTACGAAGTTGGTCAACATTGGAATTACTCTTACTGATCATCTCGCAGATACTGTCTGACTGATGACGAACCTCTTCAACACTCTGTGCAATGTTGTCAGCGACTACGCCTTGTTCTTCAGCCGCGGTAGCAATTTGAGTGCTGCTATCTGAAATAGACTGGTTTTTTTCCGCTAATGAACCGATCTCGACGTTCACTTCTGACATCAGTGTTTGGCCTTCGTTAGCATTGTTCACCGTGACTTCCATCAGCTTGGTCAGTGATTGACTGTTACGTTGTAATGATTCAATCATGCTTTGGATTTCAACCGTTGCTTGCTGAGTACGACCGGCAAGGGCACGAACTTCATCGGCAACAACAGCAAATCCACGACCTTGCTCGCCAGCACGTGCGGCTTCGATAGCTGCGTTCAACGCTAACAGGTTAGTCTGTTCAGAAATACCGTTGATGGTTGTGACTACTTCATCGATCTGCGCCGCGTTGGCATCCAGTTCTTCTACTGCTTGTGAAGCGGACTGGATCTCTTGAGATAGGCTAGAGATAGACTCCAGTGTATTTGAAACCTTGACTTGACCGCTCTGAGCAACGCCGCGAGCGTCCATCGTTTGTGAGCTAGACGCATGAGCAAGGGTAGCGACTTCGCGAATGGTAGCCGCCATTTGTTCCGTTGCACTTGCTAAGCTATTCAGGTGTTCTTGTTGGTTACCTGAGATGTCTGAACTTTGTTGTGTTGACTGGTTCAAGTCCGAGCTGATCTGCTGCATGAGAGCGACAGACTCTTGGATTGATAGAACCATGTTTTGTTCACGCTCCGCAACTTTATCGATTGTAATCGCGATTTCACTGAACTCGTCACGAACTAAGAAGTAGTTCATGCGGCAAGTTAAGTCGCCATTCGCAAGCGTGTTCAGAGCTTTGTTCATAGAGAACATCGCGCCGCCAATAAAGGTCATGATGTAGTAAACACCTAGTGCGATAAGCGTTAGGGTTACAGCGATGATAGAAACCTGAGTCGTCGATAGAGCAGACCAAAGGTTTTGGTCATGGTTAGCAACTAGGCTGAACGCTCCATTCATCACTGAAACAGAACCAGCACCGTAGCCTAAAGAGATAGTTTCAGAGCTGCTGACAAGCTGAGCTACTTGATATTTAGTGAGTTGACCCGCTTCAATAAGCCCTTTCATCAAGAGCATTTCTTCTTGATAAAGGTGAGCAAGTAAAGAGTCCGCGGCACTATCTAAAACGAGAGTTAATATAACCAGGGCGAGAAGAGGCAATAAGAAGAGTAGATAGAACTTTTCTTGGATTTTTAGGTGAATGAGATATTTGTCAATCCAACGAAATGGGATTTCTTTCATAATCGTTATACTCGAAGTAAGTCCACCAATAAGCGGTGAATGAATAGAAACTCGACTATATCATTCATATAATTTATGAGGCAACGTTATGGAAAGTTCACAATATATTTTTGTCGTGTCAGGCGTAGTTCAATGTGTTGGGTTCCGTTACCACACCAGTAGGCAGGCGCAAGCTATGGGTCTCTCAGGTTATGCAAAGAACTTAAATGATGGTCGAGTTGAAGTGTTAGTTGTCGGAGAGAGTCAGCAAATTGAGAAGTTACATGCTTGGCTCTATATTGGCCCTTCGAGCGCAACAGTAGACAACGTTGTGATGCATCAAGTTAAAGATAGTGAGCGCCAAGACGTACGCATAGGGGCGTTTAAAATACTGTAGTTGTAGCACTACAGTATTTTATATTGAACGTAACTTAATGACCTAAAGCGGGTTAGGTTTTACAAGCACTTTGCTGGTTTAGGTAAACCGGCGAGCTTGGTCGCTTGTTTTGCAGGGCCTTTTTTGAATAACTTGAAAAGGTACTTACTATTGCCTTTTTCTGGGCCGTGAGCTTTTTCCATTGCTTTAACGAGCATGCGAACCGCTGGTGAGGTGTTGAACTCTTCGTAAAAGCTCCTTACAAAATGTACGACTTCTAAGTGTGCATCTGTAAGTTCAATCGCCTCGTCTTGAGCAAGAATTTCAATCATGCCTTCTTCCCATTGCGTGTAATCCAATAGGTAGCCTTGAGCGTCGGTTTCGATTTGCTTGCCGTTATATTCAAACATGTTTAATCCAGAATCCAATTAACTATGCGGATAGGGTACATGACCAAGTTTGTCTTTCTCAACAGAAATTGTAGCTATCCAATGAAATATCGTACTTATAGATACAAAAAAGCCCAAGAGGTAGGCTCTTGGGCTAGATATTCTTCAATGATGGGAACGATTAGTCGTCGCTGCCCATGATGCCTAGGATGCTTAGTAGGCTGATGAAGATGTTGTAGATCGATACGTACAAGCTGATCGTTGCAGAGATGTAGTTTGTTTCACCGCCACGAATGATGTTTTGCGTTGTAAGCAAGATAACACCAGTCGAGAACAGGATGAACATACCGCTCATTGCCAATGATAGTAGAGGCATTTGTAGGAAGATGTTTGCAACCATACCTACAAGTAGTACTACGAAACCCGCTAATAGCATGCCATTAAGGAACGACAGGTCACGCTTAGTTGTTAGTGCGTAAGCTGATGCGCCCATAAACGCCAGTGCTGTACCGCCAAGTGCAGTTAGGATGACATCACCCATGCCTGCGCCAACGTACATGTTTAAGATTGGACCGATGGTGTAGCCTAAGAAACCTGTAAATAGGAATGTGAAGACTAGACCCATGCTGTTGTCACGGTTCTTTTCTGTTAGGAAAAGTAGGCCGTAGAAGCCAACTAGCATGATAATAAGACCCGGGCGAGGAAGGTTCATCGCCATGGATACGCCTGCTACAACAGCAGACCAAAGTAGTGTCATAGACAGTAATGCGTAGGTGTTACGCAACACTTTATTGGTTTGCAGAGCACTTTCTTGAGATGCTGTGCGTGAAAACATAGGGCTGTTCATAATCTTCCTCGTAAGGTGACTTCAATAGTTATTAGTACATTTATGGGGGTGAAAGTTCGAAAAATCAAGTCTCTCATTCCTCTTGTATACGTAAAATAATAATCAAAATAGTCGGTTAAGTGTTTCTGAAGGTGTAACAAAGTATTTCTTAAAGTGCAGTTAAGGTTCGTTGTTCAATTTTAATCGCACTGAATCGCTGTTTATAATCTTGAAAAACTAATTATAACACTGAAAACAAAGAGGCGACCTAAGCCGCCTCTGTAGTTTATGCATCATAACACATTAGTGGTGTAAGATTTGGCTTAAGAAGTTCTGCGTTCTGTCTGATTGTGGGTTTTCAAAGAAATCGACAGGGTTGTTCTCTTCTATGATTTCACCGGCATCCATGAAGATAACGCGATCCGCGACCTCTTTAGCAAAGCCCATCTCGTGCGTTACACAAAGCATCGTCATGCCTTCTTCTGCAAGCTCAACCATTACGTCTAACACCTCACGAACCATTTCTGGATCGAGCGCCGACGTTGGCTCATCAAACAGCATCACTTGAGGGTTCATACACAAAGAGCGAGCGATAGCTACACGCTGCTGTTGACCACCTGAAAGCTGACCTGGGAACTTGTCCGCTTGCTCAGGGATTTTTACGCGCTCTAGGTACTTCATTGCAATCGCTTCGGCTTCTTCTTTTGGCATCTTTTTGACCCAGATTGGAGCCAGAGTACAGTTCTCTAATACCGTCAGATGTGGAAACAGATTGAAGTGTTGGAAACACATGCCGACATCTCTACGCACGGCTTCGATGTTCTTTAGGTCTTCCGTTAATTCATTACCTGAAACGAAGATATGACCTTTTTGGTGCTCTTCTAATCGGTTGATGCAGCGGATCATCGTTGATTTACCAGAGCCTGAAGGGCCACAGATAACGATTTTCTCGCCTTTTTTAACTTCTAAATTGATGTTCTTAAGTACGTGGAATTCACCGTACCACTTGTTCATGTCTTTCAACTCGATCATAAGACCTTGAGAGTTGTTTTCTGTCTGCTGCGTCATAATACGTCCTTGATCTTGTTAATTATCGTTTGTGACCGGTGTGAAGTCTGTTTTCTAGCCATATCGAATATCTCGACATGCCAAAACAAAACACCCAGAACACTAACGCGACAAATACATAACTTTCTGTTGAATACCCAAGCCATTCAGGGTCGGTATTCGCGGCTTGGCCAATTCCTAGTACATCAAACATACCAATAATCAAAACAAGACTGGTATCTTTAAACAAACCAATGAAGGTGTTCACAATTGAAGGAATCGTGATTTTAAGAGCTTGAGGTAGAATGATAAGCCCGGTCTTTTTCCAGTAGCTTAACCCCAGAGCATCAGCTGCTTCGTATTGGCCTTTTGGTATTGCTTGTAGACCACCTCGAATTACTTCGGCCATGTAGGCTGCACTGAATAGAACTACCCCTACAAGTGCTCGAATGAGCTTATCGGTTTCTGTCCCTTCTGATAAAAAGAGTGGCAGCATTACTGAAGCCATGAATAGAACTGTAATGAGCGGTACGCCACGCCAAATTTCGATGTATACGGTACACATACTGCGAATGATCGGCATCTCTGAGCGACGCCCAAGAGCAAGTGCAACACCAATAGGGAGTGACACTACAATACCAACAAGTGCGATGACCAGTGTAACCAATAGGCCGCCCCATTTATGGGTATCAACAACTTCTAACCCAAAGACGCCACCGTATAGCAAGCCGGCAATGATAAATGGGTAGATGTTGACGAAGAACAACCAAATCCACGTACGTTTAGGTGTTTTTTCATAAGCCAGTAAGGCTACAAAAATGGCCAACGTTGCGTAGAAGAGGCGAGGTCGCCACAGTTCAGCTTCTGGGTAGAAGCCATACATGAATTGGTCCCAACGAACGCTGATAAAAACCCAACAAGCGCCTTCGCTAGTACAGGCATCGCGTGTGGTTCCTATCCAGTCGGCACTGATGAATGCCCAATCCGCTATTGCCCATAATAGGGTGAAAGCAAAGTAAGCAAGAATCACAGTGACGACGCTGTTAATAGGTCCATTAAATAGATTTTTTCTTAACCAACCGACTGGCCCAACGGTATTCGCTGGAGGCGGAAGATCAGGTTGAAATTGATGTGTACTCATCTTATCTCTCCACCAACGCTACTTTGCGGTTGTATATGTTCATTAGAGCGGACGTTAATAGGCTCAAGGTTAGGTAGACGCCCATTGTCATCGCGATTACTTCGATAGCTTGTCCAGTTTGGTTAAGTGTTGTTCCTGCAAATACAGAGACAAGATCAGGATAACCAATGGCCATCGCAAGTGATGAGTTTTTGGTCAGGTTTAGATACTGACTGGTTAGTGGTGGGATAATGATTCTTAATGCTTGTGGAATAATGACAAGCTTTAGAGTTCTAGAACGTGGGATGCCTAGAGACATCGCAGCCTCAGTTTGCCCATGGTTTACCGCGTTAATACCTGAACGAACAATCTCAGCAATGAACGCTGCTGTATAGATACTTAAAGCGAGCATCAATGCAGCAAGCTCAGGGATTATCGTAACACCACCCTTGAAGTTAAACCCTTTCAACACAGGGTAATCTGCAGAGATAGGCATGCCCATAACAAAGTAAGTTATCAACGGTAAGCCTAAAATCAACGCAGCGGCAATTCGCAACATCGGTGTTTGTTGGCCGGTCAGTTTCTGTCTGTTCTTAGCCCAGATGTTGATAATAAATGTAGCGATAATACCGACAATCAGTGATGCGATGACAATGCTACTGCCTTGCTCAAAGACTGGAGCAGGGAAGTACAACCCGCGTACGTTCAAGAAAATTGCTTCACCTAGACTCATACTTTGACGAGCAGAAGGCAAGGCTTGTAGAACGGCGAAATACCAGAAAAAGATTTGTAATAGCAGAGGGATATTTCGGAATATCTCAATGTAGACAGCTGCAAATCGGCTAACTAGCCAGTTTGAAGAGAGTCTAGCGATACCCATACTAAAGCCCAGCACTGTCGCTAGCATGATGCCGAGTACTGAAACCAAAGCGGTATTGAGAAGACCGATAAAGAATGTACGACCGTATGAGAAGGTCTCGTCGTATTCAATCAGTGTTAAGCCGATACCAAAACCAGCTTCTTGGGAGAGAAAATCAAAACCAGTGGTGATACCACGGGAATCTAAGTTTGTGAGTGCATTATTTACAATCGTGTAAAAGAAAGCACAAAGCGCCCCGACGGCGATAATTTGGAAAATGATGGAGCGAAAAGTGGGGTTGTAAAATAAGTTGGCACTTTTGGGCTGTGGCTTTGCCTGAGCTGGAGAAATAGTTTCATTAGGTTTCATACTACTATAACCTCAAATCCATTTAATAAATAGGGCGGAAAACTCCGCCCTAATTGATGCTTGAAAATTTATTAACGGATTGGTGGAGCGTACATAAAGCCGCCCGCATTCCATAATGCATTTACACCACGAGAGATTTGAAGTGGAGAACCTGTACCAACAGTACGCTCAAAACTCTCACCGTAGTTACCAACTTGCTTAATTACTTGGTAACCCCAGTCGTCGCGAATGCCAAGGCCTTTACCTTTAGGACCGTCTACACCAAGAATACGTTTGATGTTTGGATCTTTTGACTTAAGCATTTCGTCTGCATTTTTAGAAGAGATGCCGTATTCTTCCGCGTTAATCATTGCTGAAAGTGTCCACTTAGCAACGTTAAACCATTGATCATCATCTTGACGAACAACAGGGCCTAGAGGCTCTTTAGAGATGATTTCAGGAAGTACTTCTGCAGATTTAGGATCAGCTAGGTTTAGGCGAAGTGCGTATAGACCAGATTGGTCAGTTGTTAGTACGTCACAACGACCTGCGTCGAAACCTTTCGATGTTTGTGCTGCCGTATCGAATACCACTGGCTTGTAAGACATGCCACTGTTACGGAAGTAATCGGCTAGGTTAAGTTCAGTTGTTGTACCTGATTGAACACATACAGAAGCGCCATCAAGCTCTTGAGCACTTGTTAGGCCAAGTTCTTTCTTAACCATGAAGCCTTGACCATCGTAGTAGTTAACGCCTACGAAGTTCAGACCTAGAGCAGTGTCACGATGTAATGTCCATGTTGTGTTACGAGATAGTACGTCGATTTCGCCAGATTGAAGCGCAGTAAAACGCTCTTTTGCTGTTAGAGGTACATACTTAACTTTAGTCTTGTCACCGAGTACAGCCGCTGCAAGAGCTTGACAATACTCAACATCAATTCCTTCCCATTCACCTTTTGAGTTAGGGTTAGAGAACCCTGGAAGACCGGTACTTACACCACAAGTTAGAAAACCTTGAGATGTGACTTTGTCCAGAGTGCTTTCTGCCGCTGATGCCGATGTTGCCATCATCGCAGTTGATGCAGCTACTACTGAAGCAAGAAGTGTTAGTTTATTTGTCATTTGTATCCTTCCTTGTTAACCAGGTGACACCTGATACTCGTGCTCGTTTGAGTTTCTCTTATGTGTTGCGTTTTCTATGACCTTGTTGTTCAAATTAAACGAGTTGCATTTTGCAAATGAAACTGTGTGCGATTTAAACAACTGTTTATAAGGTTAGGAAAGGATCCGTAGTTTCACAAATGTATAATTTAAAAAGAATTTTGAATGAAATCACAAATCCGAACACAATTAGAATGACCAAATGTTAAGTGAATGTAAATAGTGCAACGGTTCACACTGTTGGTGCAACGAGATTTAGATTTTTATATTGATAATCGACTAGATAAATATTCTGAATAAACATCACAATGATGAAATATTAAACTTAAGAAACGTTGAAATTTGGTCAATAAATATTTTTATTACACTTCGATAGTTATGAATATGCTCCAAATTTGGTAGCATGGCTGAATAGTTATTGAAGTAGTCTCAAGGAAGAACATGCGTTATTTCCCAATGTTTTTGGATGTAGAAAATAAGCCAATCTTAGTGGTTGGTGGGGGTGAGGTTGCTTGCCGTAAAGTCGATAGCTTACTACGAGCGGGAGCGGATGTGACTTTGGTGTCTCCCAAGGTAGCGCCTTACTTAAAGCAGCTTGTGGACGAGAACAAGCTTCACTGGGTTCAAAACTTTTACTCGTCACAGATCATATCGAAAAATTACTTGCAGGTTTGGGCCACAACAGACAACCCAAGCTTGAATCACCAAGTGTATAATGATGCGAAAAAACTGGGCATTTTAGTCAATGTGGTTGACGATCTTCCTTACTGCGACTTCATCACACCTTCGATGATAAATCGCGGCAGAATCCAAATTGCCATCTCTAGTGGCGGGGCATCACCTGTTTTAGTAAGAAATATCAGAGAAAAACTCGAAACGGTATTGCCACAAAACATAGGTTTGATAGCAGACTTCGGTGCATCAAAACGCAATTCAATCAAAGAGTCATTCCCAACCGTCGACGAGCGTCGTAAATTTTGGGAGCGTTTCTTGTCATCCAGCTTTATCGAGCAGGTGAATGACAGAGAGCAGTTAGAGTCTTACTACCAGCAAGCGCTAACCGAAGGCATTGATAGCGAAGGGCAGGTCACTTGGATTGAATTCGAGCAAGATGTCGAGCTGTTGTCTATGAAGGCTTTACGTTTGATGCAGGAGGCAGAGCTCGTACTTTCACCGAGCGATTGTCCATTTGAATTTATCGACCTGTGCCGCCGAGATGCAGAAAGAGAGAGCTACGCCAACAGCGGAGAGCTATCAACAAAGCTTGAACAAGCAAGAGCAGAGAAATTACGAGTGTGTGTGTTTATTCCACCAGCAAGCGTAGAGTTTAATCTGTTGGTCGGCAAAGACCTAAAATTGTCAGCAGCCCAAGTACTCAGTTGAGGTAATTGCTTCTAGTTGAAATGAGAGCTTTCTGGTTGTTTGAAATCGGCTAGAGGCTCGGAATAAAACTAAAGCTGGACCAGATAAATAAAAAGCCACTTCAAATGAAGTGACCCCGTAAAG